>CAIXFP010000473.1 GCA_903918705.1 uncultured Pseudomonadota bacterium | reverse complement strand
CTCCTTGGGGCTCATGTTGAGCACCTGCTTCAGGATCGGCCACTTGTCCCAGGCATCCTTCAGCCCGCGCGGCGGTTCCGGCTCCTTCAGGTAGGCGAGCAATTTCCCGATCTCGCGCAGCCGTGCCGGGTCCTCCTCGCCCATCCCCAGGGCCACCCGCTTCACCGTGCCGAACAGGTTGGCCAGCACCGGGATGCGGCTGCCGCGGGGGTTCTCGAACAGCAGGGCCGGGCCGCCGGCGCGCAGCACCCGGTCGGCGATCTCGGTCATTTCCAGGTTGGGGTCGATGCAGGCTGAGATGCGTTTCAGCTCGCCGCGCGCCTCCAGTTGCGCGATGAAATCGCGCAGGTCCGCATAACGCATGGGGGTCACTCTTCTTCAGGTTTGCCGGAGGGACCAGCGGGAACGAACTGGAAGGTGTTGTCCTTCACCCGGAACGTGCCCAGCCGGATGCCCAGGTCCGGCGGTACTTCCTTGAATTCCTGCAGCCGGCAGGACTGGACGGTGCTGAGCGCGAACACCCGCTTGCCGGTCTTCAGGATGTTGATGGGCTCCGGGTAATCGTTGGGGGCCTGGTACAGGGTGATGCGGGTGTCCAGCGGCACCTCCTGGATATTGCCGCCACCGTTGCAGGTGGGCAGGTTCATCGCGGTCACCGCCACGTCCACCGTGTCCTTCCAGAACCAAGTCTGGTTGCGCACCAGGGTGATGGCGTGGTCCTTCTCCGGGTAGGCATAGGAGGCGGTGTCCTGGAGACAGCCGGCCAGGGGCAGCAGGGCAAGCAGGATCAGGGAGCGGGTCGGGAAGTTCATGGCAGTGGCCTCTCGCAGGGATGGTGGCACGGGCGGGCGCAGTGTACCGCGCCGGACCCGGCGCGGTGGCGGCAGGGGCGATTACGGAAGCCGTGCAACTATCAAAACCTATCAATGAATAATAATTTGATAGGTTTTTTGGTGAAACACTAAACTATCAATCCATTATCAATGAATGATGAATTGATAGATCAATGAAGCTGCCCCTGGCGCCTCCCCCTCTGGAAAAACTGTTCGCGGCCCCGCCGGGCGAGGCCATCGCCAAGGTATTCACGCTGCCGCAGCCCGCCCTGCCCGAGGGCCGCTACCTGCACTGGGACGAACTGCGCCACCGCTCGCCGCCGGAGGGCCTGACCCACGAACAATGGTGGTGGGGCAGCAAAATGGCCCGATTGGCCCAGAGCCAGACCTTGCCGCTCGATGACAAGGACGGGCGGCCGTTCAGCTACGTCCTGGTGGCTCCCGTGGTCCAGGCCCTGCATTTCATCGACCGCGACACCTCCGGGCAGATCCTCATGGACGGTCCGGTGGCCACGCCCCAGGACCGGGACCGCTATCTGGTCAGCTCCCTGATCGAGGAATCCATCACCTCCAGCCAGCTGGAAGGGGCTTCCACCACCCGCCGGGTGGCCGAGGACATGCTGCGTGCCGGGCGGCGCCCGCGCACATCCAGCGAGCGCATGATCTTCAACAACTACCAGGCCATGCGCCACATCCGGACGATCCAGCAGGAACCGCTCAGCCCGGCATTGATCCTGGACCTGCACCGGATGCTGACCCGCGACACCCTGGACG
>CAIXFP010000472.1 GCA_903918705.1 uncultured Pseudomonadota bacterium | reverse complement strand
CTTGGGCGTGGTGACGATCGCCACCCCCAAACCGTTCATGACCTGCGGGATCGCGTCACGACCCTTGTAGATCCGAAGACCCGGGCGGCTGACACGTTCGATGCGCTCGATGACCGGGCGACCGGCGTAGTAGCGCAAAGCCACTTCCATTTCCGGCAGGCCGTCATTGACACGAACCTGAAAATCCTCGATGTAACCCTCGTCCTTCAGGACCTGGGCGATCGCTTTCTTGACTTTGGAGGCCGGCATTTTTACCGACACTTTCTCGACCATCTGACCGTTGCGAATCCGGGTCAGCATGTCGGCGATGGGATCACTCATGCTCATATAGGTACCCCTTACCAGCTAGCCTTGGTCACGCCGGGAATTTCACCCCGCATGGCGATCTCACGGATCTTGTTGCGGCACAGGCCGAACTTGCGGAACACACCGCGCGGGCGGCCGGTCAACTGGCAGCGGTTGCGCAGACGGCTCTCACTGGCGTTGCGCGGCATTGCCTGGAACTTCAGACGCGCGTCCATGCGGGCGTCGTCGTCCAGTTTCACGTCGTTCATGATCGCCTTGAGCGCCAGGCGCTTTGCGGCAAACTTCTTCACCGTGAGGCGACGCTTGGCTTCACGGTTGATCAGTGCGAGCTTAGCCATCGCAACCTCAGTTCTTGAAAGGAAACTTGAACGCCGACAGAAGGGCCTTGGCTTCTTCATCGGTCTTGGCGGTCGTGGTGATGGTGATGTTCATCCCACGCAGGGCATCAATCTTCTCGTATTCGATTTCCGGGAAGATGATCTGTTCCTTGACGCCCATGTTGTAGTTGCCGCGACCATCGAAGCCCTTGCCGCCGATACCGCGGAAGTCGCGGATACGGGGGATGGCCACACTGATCAGGCGATCCAGGAATTCGTACATGCGCTCACGGCGCAGGGTGACCATGCAGCCGACCGGGTAGTGGTCGCGAATCTTGAAGGCCGCGATCGACTTCCGCGACAACGTGACCACCGGCTTCTGGCCGGCGATCTTGGACATGTCACCGACGGCGTGATCCATGACCTTCTTGTCACCCACCGCCTCACCGACACCCATGTTCAAGGTGACCTTGGTGATCCGCGGCACTTCCATGACGGACTTGTAACCGAAGCGGTCCATCAACTGCTTCGCCACAGTGTCTTTGTAGTAATCGTGCATACGAGCCATGACCACTCCTTACGCGTTCAGTACTTCGCCGTTGGATTTGAAGAAGCGCACCGTGCGCCCATCTTCCAACGTCTTGATCCCTACGCGATCTCCCTTGCCCGTCGCCGCATTGAACAGCGCCACGTTGGAGAGATGAATAGGCATGTCTTTGTCCTGGAAGCCACCAGTGGTTCCCCGCATGGGGTTCGGCTTGACCGCCTTACGCACGCGATTGACCCCTTCGACCACCAGCTTCTCTTCGAGCACACGCAGCACGGTGCCGCGCTTGCCCTTGTCCTTGCCTGTCAGGACGACGACTTCGTCGCCTTTGCGAATTTTGCGCATGGCCGATCTCCTTACAGCACTTCCGGCGCCAGGGAAACGATCTTCATGAATCGTTCCGTGCGCAGTTCACGGGTGACAGGCCCGAAAATACGGGTACCGATGGGCTCAAGCTTGTTGTTGAGCAGCACGGCCGCGTTCTTGTCGAATTTGATCAGGGAACCATCGGGGCGACGCACACCCTTGGCGGTACGCACCACCACGGCGTTGTACACATCGCCCTTCTTCACGCGACCGCGCGGCGCAGCATCCTTGATGCTGACCTTGATGATGTCGCCTACACCGGCGTAACGCCGTTTCGAGCCTCCCAACACCTTGATGCACATAACTGAGCGTGCACCCGTGTTGTCAGCCACGTCCAACGTGGATTGCATCTGGATCATGTTTTCTCTCCAACTTGACCACCAGAGGTGGGCAGTTTTGGATCCCGTTCGGGTTGTGCGCTTTCACGCGGTTCATGTGTGCAACCGGTTTCGGCTACACGATTAGTTCCGGCTCGTTCACGACTGAGCCAGGAAAGCCCGCCATTATAGGGACGGGCTTTCGCCTACACAAGCTTTTTCTTACACCAACCGTGCTTTTTCCACCAGGCGAGCCACTTTCCAGGCCTTGGTGCGGGAAATCGGACGGCATTCCTCGATGATGACGATATCGCCGAGCTTGAACTCGTTGTTTTCGTCATGGGCGTGGTACTTCTTGGACAGACGAATGATCTTGCCATACAGGGGGTGCTTGACCTTGCGCTCCACGAGTACGGTGACGGTCTTGTCCATCTTATCGCTGACGACGGTACCTGTGAGGGCACGTGCAGCGCTTTCAGTTTGCTGTTCGCTCATGATCATGTTCATCAGTTGCCTGCCTTGAGTTTCTGCTCATGCATGACAGTACGCGCGCGGGCGATGTCACGACGAACCT
>CAIXFP010000471.1 GCA_903918705.1 uncultured Pseudomonadota bacterium | reverse complement strand
TCGACGCTGAGCGTGGTCTGCGTCACGACCGCGAGCTTGTCGCCGCGCGGCTGCACGCGGGCCACATCGGCGGCGTCTTCGACGAGGTAGATGCCCTCGGAGAGCTGGCCCATCGTGCCCTCGACCTCGGGGTGCCCCTTGTGGCCGATCATGATGAATTCGTAGCCTTCCTTCGCCAGCTTGGCGACCTCGACATGCACCTTGGTGACCAGCGGGCAGGTGGCGTCGAACACCTTGAGCCCTCGCGCCTTGGCCTCGCGCCGTATCGCCAGGGGCACGCCGTGGGCGCTGTAGATCAGGGTGGCGCCGGCGGGCACCGCGGCCAGATCCTCGATAAACACCGCGCCCTTGGCCTTGAGGCTGTCCACCACGAAGCGGTTGTGAACCACTTCATGGCGCACGTAGATGGGCGCGCCGAATTTCTCCAGGGCGCGCTCGACGATGGTGATGGCGCGATCCACGCCGGCGCAGAAACCGCGAGGGGTGGCGAGAAGGATGGTGGTCATGGAGGGGGCAATGTTGAATTTTGAATGTTGAATTTCGCGTCAGGCCGGGCGCTCGGCGGCGAGGATGTTGACTTCGAAGACGATGGGCAGGCCGGCCAGGGGGTGGTTGAAATCGATCCGCACGGTTGCCTCGCCGATATCCAGCACCAGGCCGGTCAGAGTCTGGCCGTTCGGCAGGGAAAAATCGACGCCGCCATCGATGCTGAGTTCCAGTTCGGCCGGAAAATCCTCGCGCGGCAGGGTGTGGATCATGGCCGGTTCGCGGTCGCCGAAGGCCTCGCCGGGAGCCAGATCGAAGATGCGATGGTCGCCGGCCCGCAAGCCCAGCAGCAGGGTTTCCAGGTGAGGGTCGATGTCGCCGTGGCCCAGGGTGAAGGTTTCCGGCCCCTCCGCGAAGGTGTCCACCAGGATTTCCTGCCGGCAGGACAGGCGGTAATGCAGGGTGGCCCGGTCGCCCAGGCGCAGGGAAGTATCGGTCATGGCTGCTTGCGCAAGCTGTCCCAGATCAGCAGGGCGGCCCCCAGGGTGATGGCGCTGTCGGCCACGTTGAACGCCGGGAAGTGCCAGGCGCCCAGGTGGAAATCCAGGAAATCGATGACGTAGCCGTAGCGGATGCGGTCGATCACGTTGCCCAGGGCGCCGCCCAGGATCAGGGCCAGGGCGGCGGAAAACAGCGGCCGCCCGGCGGTCTTCCCGAGCAGGCGAAGGATGACGGCCGTGGCGACCAGGGCGAGCCCCAGGAAGAAGAAGCGCTGCCAGCCGGTCTGGTCGGCGAACAGGGAGAAGGCCGCGCCGGTGTTGTGGACGTGAACCAGGTCGAAGAAGCCGGTGAGGGTGACGACATCGACGTAGGCGGTGAGTCTGGCCGTGAGAGCCCACTTGCTCAGTTGGTCGAGGACGATGGCCAGAGCGGCGAGCCAGAGCCAGGCGAGGCCGGAGCGGGGAGCGGTCATGTCGTTTTCCCCCCCTTTTCCAAAGGGGGGTTAGGGGGGATTTGACGACGGTTGCTTGAGCCCGCCCTTGAGACCCCCCCCCCCGCCCCCCTTTGGTAAAGGGGGGAGTCTCCGGCGCAACCCGCCCCACCAAGTCCAGCCGCACTCAACGAGAAGAGCCCCTTGCTGGAGGTGGAATCAAGCGTGTTCACGGGCTTCCCCCTCGCCATGCAGGTTGCTCACGCAGCGCCCGCACAGGCCGGGATGCAGGGCGGCGGCGCCCACGTCTTCTCGGTAGTGCCAGCAACGCTCGCACTTCTCGTGGGGCGAGGCAGTGGCCTCTACCCGCGTCTCGCCCTCGGCCCGTTCCACCCGGGCGGCGGAGGTGATGAGCACGAATTTCAGGTCGTCGCCCAGGCTGGTGAGCAGATTGAAGTCGTCGCCGGCCGCCAGCAGGGTCACTTCCGCCTGCAACGAGGACCCCACCAAGCCATCCACCCGCAATTCCTCGATGCGCTTGGTGCACAGGGCGCGCAGTTCGCGAATGCGGGCCCAGCGTGTGAGCATCGCTTCGGCGCCGGCCTGCAACGGCGGTTCGTGCCAGAGACTGAGGAACACGCTATCCGACTGGCATTGCAGCGCCCAGATCTCCTCGGCGGTGAAGGACAGGATCGGCGCCATCAGCCGGGTGAGGCATTGCAGGATGTGCCAGAGGGCGCTTTGCGCAGCGCGGCGCGGCACGGAGTTGCCGGCAGTCGTATAGAGGCGGTCCTTGAGGATATCCAGATAGAAGGCGCCCAGGTCTTCCGAGCAGAAGGCGGTGAGGCGCTGCAGCGCGGTGTGGAAACTGTTCTTGCGGTAGTCGGCCAGCACCTCCTCCTGCATCTGGCGGGTCAGGGCCAGGGCGTAGCGGTCGATCTCCAGCATCCCGTCCAGGGCCACCTCGTTGCTCGCCATGGCGAAGTCGGCCGTATTGGCCAGGAGGAAGCGCAGGGTGTTGCGGATGCGGCGATAGCCGTCCACGGCGCGCTTCAGGATCTCATCGGAGATGGTGAGTTCGCCCGAGTAATCGGTGGACGCCACCCACAGGCGCAGGATGTCGGCGCCATAGGTGTCCATCACCTTCTGCGGCGCGATGACGTTGCCCTTGGACTTGGACATCTTGTGGCCCTTGGCGTCCACCACGAAGCCGTGGGTGAGCAGGGCGCGGTAGGGGGCGTGGCCGTCGCTGGCGCAGCCGGTGAGCAGCGACGACTGGAACCAGCCGCGATGCTGGTCGGAGCCTTCCAGGTAGAGGTCGGCCGGGTGCTCCAGGCCCACCCGCTCCTTGAGCAAACAGGCGTGGGTGACGCCGGAGTCGAACCAGACATCCAGAGTGTCGCGGGTCTTCACGTAATCGTCGGCATCAATGCCCAGCAGTTCCTGCGGGTCCAGGCTGAACCAGGCCTCGATGCCGCGCTGCTCCACCCGTTTCGCCACGATTTCCAGCAGTTCCTGCGAACGCGGATGCGGCTCGCCCGTGGTCTTGTGCATGAAGAAGGTGATGGGCACGCCCCAGTTGCGCTGGCGCGAGACGCACCAGTCCGGGCGGTTCTTCATCATGGCTTCCAGACGCGCGCGCCCCCAGGCGGGGAAGAACTCGGTGTCCTCGACGGCCTGCATGGCCTTGTCGCGCAGGCCCATCTTGTCCATGCCGATGAACCACTGCCGCGTCGCCCGGAAGATGATGGGCGACTTGTGGCGCCAGCAATGCGGATAGCTGTGCTTGAGGTTGCCCTTCGCCAACAGATGGCCGTTCTCGCTCAGGGTCTCCAGCACCTTCTTGTTGCCGTCCCACACCGAAAGGCCGCCGACGATGGGCGTATCCGGATAGAACTTGCCGTCGTCCCCCACCGGGTTGGCCACTTCCAGCTTGTATTTCAGTCCGGCGATGTAGTCGTCGTGGCCGTGGCCGGGGGCGATGTGCACCAGGCCCACACCGGCATCCAGCGTGACAAAGTCCGCCAGGATCACCGGCACTTCCCGGTCGTGGAACGGGTGGCGCAGCTTGAGGCCTTCCAGCGCGGCGCCCTGGACCTGGCCCACGGTCTCCACGGTCTCGAAGCCGTAGCGCTGGATCGCCGCGTCCGCCAGGTCGCGGGCCAGGATCAGCAAGCCCTTCGGCGTGCGCACCAGGTCATAGGTGAACTCGGGATGCACCGCCACCGCCTGGTTGGCCGGCAGGGTCCAGGGGGTAGTGGTCCAGATCACGCCATAGGCGGCAGTATCCAGGGCAGCAAGGCCGAGGCGCCGGGCCAGGTCGGCCAGGTCCGCCACCGGGAAGGCCACGTCGATGGTGGGCGAAACCTTGTCCTCGTATTCCACTTCCGCTTCCGCCAGGGCGGAACCACAGTCCACGCACCAGTGCACCGGCTTGGCGCCGAGATACAAATGGCCATTGCCCTGGATGATGCCCAGTTGCCGGATGATGTCCGCTTCGAAGCGGAAATCCATGGTCAGGTAGGGATGGTCCCAGTCGCCCAGGACGCTCAGGCGGATGAAGTCGGCCTTCTGCCGCTCCACCTGGGTGGCGGCGTAGGCGCGGCAAAGCTCGCGGAACTTCGCCGGCTCCATGTGCTTGCCGTGGGCCTTTTCCACCACCAGTTCGATGGGCAGGCCGTGGCAGTCCCAGCCCGGCACGTAGGGGGCGTCGAAACCGTCCAGGGTCTTGGTCTTGACGATGATGTCCTTGAGGATCTTGTTCACCGCGTGGCCGATGTGGATGTCGCCGTTGGCGTAGGGCGGACCGTCGTGGAGGATGAACTTGGGCCGGCCGGCGGACGCCGCGCGGATCTTTTCGTAGAGCTTGTTCTCCTGCCATTGCCTGATCCAGCCCGGTTCGCGCTTGGCGAGGTCGCCGCGCATGGGGAAGGGGGTGTCGGGCAGGTTCAGGGTGTCTTTGTAGTCAGGCATGGTCTTCCGGATCGGTGACGAAACCGATGGGTCTTTTTTTGGGTTGCAGGGGTGTGGTCAATCGGCGGATGGCGTCGATGACGCCGGCCAGGGCTTGGTCGTGAGAGGAAACCTTGCTTGTAGGAGCGG
>CAIXFP010000470.1 GCA_903918705.1 uncultured Pseudomonadota bacterium | reverse complement strand
GGGAATACTGCATGTCGCGAGCGTGCTCATCCAGGTGCATGAGCACCTGGAGACGTTCCTTGGACATGCCCAGGCCCGCGTGGTTGAACTGGATCAGGCTCTGGACCACCTGCTCCTGCGCCGAATAAATGTCGCCCGCGGGCAATTCCTGCATCCAGCGCGACACCGTTTTCAGGTCGCTCAGGGGATCCTCGTCGTCTTTCTTGCGCTTGAAGAACCCGAACATTGTCCGTCCTTAGTTGAGTTTGCCCCGCACCCAGTCCGCAACGCTCTGCAACGCGGCGGGCAACTTGTCCGGTTCGCTGCCGCCGGCCTGGGCCAGGTCCGGTTTGCCGCCGCCCTTGCCACCCACCTGGCCGGCGACGAAGTTCACCAGTTCACCAGCTTTCACCTTGGCCGTCGCGTCCGGCGTCACGGCGGCGATCAGCGCCACCTTGCCGTCGCTGGCGCTGCCCAGCACCAGGGCGCACGACTGGAGCTTGTCCCGCAGCTTATCGGCAAGTTCGCGCAAAGCTTTAGCATCGGCGCCCGCGATGGCCGCCGCCAGCACCTTGATGCCGGCGATTTCCACCGCCTGGGCGGCGAGATCGTCCCCCTGGGAGGCGGCCATCTTCGATTTGTAGCGGGCCAGTTCCTTTTCCAGCGCCTTCACCTGATCCTGGATCTGACCCAAGCGGGCGGCGACTTCCTGGGGCTGTGCCCGCAGCAGGTCGGCGACGCAACGCAAAGTGGCTTCCTGTTCCTGGGCATAGGCCAGGGCAGCCGGGCCAGTGACCGCCTCGACGCGGCGCACGCCGGCGGCCACGCCGCCTTCGGCCACCACCTTGAACAGGCCGATGTCACCGGTGCGATTGACGTGGGTGCCGCCGCACAATTCGGTGGAAAACTCGCCCATGCCCACCACCCGCACCTCGTCGCCGTATTTCTCGCCGAACAGGGCCATGGCGCCGGCCTTGATGGCCTCGTCGTGCTTCATCAGGCGGGTCTCGACCCGGTGGTTGCGGCGGATCTCGGCGTTGACCAGTTCCTCGACGCGGCGGATTTCCTCGGCCGTCATGGGTTGCGGGTGGGCGAAGTCGAAGCGGGTGCGTTCGGCATTCACCAGGGAGCCCTTCTGGCTGACGTGGCTGCCCAGCACTGCGCGCAGGGCGGCGTGCATCAGGTGGGTGGCGGAGTGGTTGTAGGCGGCCCGGCTGCGTGCCTCGGCGCCGACCTGCGCATCGACGGTCTCGCCCACCGCCAGGCGGCCCGCGGCGAGGCGGCCCTTGTGGCCGAACACGTCGGCCTGGATCTTGAGGGTGTCGGCCACGGCAAAGCTGCCGTGGCCGCAGGTGATTTCGCCGATGTCTCCGGCCTGGCCGCCGGATTCGGCATAGAACGGGGTGCGGTCGAGGACGATGACGGCCTCATCGCCGGCGGCGATTTCGTCCACCTGGCTGCCGTCCTTGTACAGGGCTACGATGCGGGCCTCCTGTTCGAGGCGGTCGTAGCCGACGAATTCGGTTTTCGCGCCGGAGAATTCCAGGCCGCGGCCCATGCTGAACTTGGAGGCGGCGCGGGCGCGTTCCCGCTGCATCTGCATGGAGTTCTCAAAGCCGGCGAAGTCCACGGTGATGCCGCGCTCGCGAGCGATGTCGGCGGTCAGGTCGAGGGGAAAGCCGTAGGTGTCGTAGAGCTTGAACACGGTTTCGCCGTCCAGCATCTTGTCTTCCGAGGCCATGGCCGTTTCCAGAACGCTCATGCCGTTTTCCAGGGTTTCCGCGAAGCGTTCCTCTTCCTGCTTCAATACGGCGGTAACCCGCTCCCGGGCGGCCACCAGTTCCGGATAGGCCTCGCCCATGACGCTGGCGAGATCGGCCACCAGCTTGTGGAAGAACGGGGTCTTGCAGCCCAGCTTGTAGCCATGCCGGATGGCGCGCCGGATGACGCGGCGCAGCACGTAGCCGCGGCCTTCATTGCCGGGGATTACACCGTCGACGATGAGGAAGGAACAGGCGCGGATGTGGTCGGCGATGACCTTGAGGGAGTTGTTGTGCAGGTCGGCCGTAGCGGTCTCCCGCGCGGCACCCTGGATCAGGGCCTGGAACAGGTCGATCTCGTAGTTGGAATGCACGCCCTGCAGGACCGCCGAAATGCGTTCCAGGCCCATGCCGGTATCCACCGAGGGTTTCGGCAGCGGGTGCATGACGCCGGCTTCATCCCGGTTGTACTGCATGAAGACGTTGTTCCAGATCTCGATGTAGCGGTCACCGTCTTCCTCCGGGGTGCCGGGGGGGCCGCCGGGGATTTCCGGGCCGTGGTCGTAGAAGATTTCCGTGCAGGGGCCGCAGGGTCCGGTGTCGCCCATGGCCCAGAAGTTGTCGGAGTGGTAGCGCTGGCCGCCCTTGTCGCCGATGCGAGTGATGCGGTCGCGGGCGACGCCGATCTCGTCGGCCCAGATGGCGTAGGCCTCGTCATCCTCCTGGTAAACGGTGACCCAGAGTTTTTCCTTGGGCAACCCTAAGGTGACGGTGAGGAATTCCCAGGCGTAGCGGATGGCATCGTGCTTGAAATAGTCGCCGAAGCTGAAGTTGCCCAGCATCTCGAAGAAGGTGTGGTGGCGCGCGGTATAGCCGACGTTTTCCAGGTCGTTGTGCTTGCCGCCGGCGCGCACGCAG
>CAIXFP010000469.1 GCA_903918705.1 uncultured Pseudomonadota bacterium | reverse complement strand
TCGCCGTTGGCGGCGGCCAGTTCGCTGGTCAGGCGCGCCACCTGGGCCTGGAGTTCCAGGTAGGTGCCGGCCAGCTTTTCCGAGGTCTCGCTGAACAGCGCGAAAGCCTGCCTGAGCTTGGCGTCCTCGTCACGCATGCGCGGGGGGAGTCAGCGAATCTTCTCGGAAGCGGTCAGCATGGCGTCGAGGCGGCCGGCTTCCATATAGCCGGGCACCCGCTTGCCGTTGGCGAACACCAGAGCCGGCGTGCCGTCGATGTGCAGCTTGGCACCCAGGGCCAGGTTCTCCTCGATGGGGGTTTCGCAATCTCCCTTGTTGGCGGGCACCTTGCCGCTGCTGAAATAGTCTTTCCAGGCGGCGGCGCGGTCCTTGCTGCACCAGATCAGGCGCGACTTGCGCGGCGCGTCGCCATGCATGGGCAGGGGATAGAGAAAGGTATAGATGGTCACGTTGTCCACCTTGGCCAACTCGCCTTCCAGCTTCCGGCAATAGGGGCAGTCCAGGTCGGAGAACACCACCAGACGGCGGGCGCCGTTGCCCTTCACGGTCTTGATCGCGTGGCTCAGGGGCAAACTGTCGAATTTCACCTCGTTGAGCTTGTCCTTGCGCTCGCGGGTGAGGTTGCGCTCCATCTTGAGGTCGAGCAGTTCGCCGACCAGGACATAGCGGGCCTTGTCGTCGGTGTAGACCATCTGGCTGCCATCCAGCACCACCTCGTACATGCCCGGCAGGGGGGATCTGGCGATCTCGGTCACCTTGGTGCCGGGGAAATGGCTTTCGATGGATTGCCGAACATCGGCTTCGCCCGCCAGGGCCGTGCTGGCGAAAAGAACGAGCCATGCCGTGAACGCCGCAACAGCGGCTCTCGACGCTTCCCTCGCCCGCAGGCGGGAGAGGGGCTGGGGGCAAGGGAACCGTTCCTGGCCGGCACCGCGGCTTTCTAGGGCGGGAGCGGCCTGCCGGCCATGAATGGTTAGTGCGAGAGTGCGCATGGAATACTCCGGTTGAATGGCTTAAAGCACCGCATGGTGCATGAGTGCCTGTCTCAATGGGGAAAAATGATCGGTAAAAGTCATGCCCCGATTGCGCAAGGCCCGAATCAGGCTTTCCTGGCGGCCGAAAAGTTTCCGCATGCCGCCGCTGACGAACTGCATGCTGGCCACATCCTCGCGCCGGCGCGCGGCATAGGCGGTGAGACGGCCGATCTCGCCGGGGTCGCCGCCCCGTTTCAGCGCTTCGGACAACAGGCGGCTGTCGCGGAACCCCAGGTTCACCCCCTGGCCGGCCAGGGGATGCACGGTATGGGCGGTGTCGCCCAGCATGACCAGGCCGGGCCGTACCCACTCGTCGGCCAGTCGCCGCTTCAGCGGGAAGCCCACCGGGGGGGTGATGCAACGCAGTTCCCCCAGCGCATGGCGGCCCGCTTCCGCCACCCGCGCGGCGAGCCGCTCCAGGGGCAATCCCTGCAGTTCGGCGGCATGCTCGGGTGGCGTCGACCAGACGATGGAGATGCGGTTGCCCGGCAACGGCAGGTAGGCCAGCACCCCGTCCTTGCGGAACCATTGCCAGGCAGCCCCGCGATGCGGCTTCCCGGTCGCGAAGTTGGCCACCACCCCGACGTGCCGGTAATCCTCCAGCAGGAAGCCGATGCCGGCCTGCTGCCGCACCCAGGAATTGGCACCGTCGGCGGCCACCAGCAGGCGCGTAGTGATGCGCTCGCCATCGGCCAGATGCACCGAGTGGCGGCCGTCATGGCCCCAGGTGATGGCGCTGGCCGGCGTGTTGACCACGCGCAGGTTGGGCGCATCTTCGAAGGTGCTCCACAAGGCGCTTTGCAGGCGCCCGTTCTCGGCGATCCAGGCGAGGAGGGGCAAGCCGGCGTCCAGCGCGTCGAAGTCGAGCACGCCGCCGTCGTCGCCATGGATGCGCATGCGATGCACCGCCTGGGCCCGTACCGGCTCGCCCCAGCCGCCCAGGGATCGGATCCAGTCCACGTTGGCGGGGCTGTAGGCGTAGATGCGCGGATCCCATGCATCACGCCCCTCCTCCTCCGGGGTAGGCAGCGGCTTGGCGGGCGTCGTTTGCCCGTCTAGTCGATTGCATAGGGGTTCCATCAGAGGGGCTGGGGGAGAGGGGGGGCGAGGCTCCAGCACCATCACCGAATGTGGCCCATGGCGCAGGGCGCAGGCCAGGGCGGCGCCGTTGAGGCCACCGCCGACGATGAGAATATCGGTTTCCATCACCATGTATGGGCTCCAAACATCATCTTGCGGGCGAACAGATTCTTCAGGGGCGGCACCAGATCCAGCAGCGCCAGGGCGGCGCCGCGGGCATGGCCCAGCAGCGGGCGGTCGTTGGAGAAGGCTTCCACCAGGACGTCCGTCATCAGGCTGCCACCCAGTACGTCCCAGCGCCGCTGGGCGGCGTAGGCGTGGCTCAATGCCGCTTCGCCCAGGCGCGCCCGCGGCGCGTCGAGGATGGCCTGGGCCAGTTGCCAGGCGTCGCGCACCCCCAGGTTGAAGCCCTGCCCGGCCACCGGATGCAGGGCATGGGCCGCATTGCCGATGCGCAGGATGCGTGGCGACGGCGACGCTGCCGCCAGCACCAGCTTGAGGGGAAAGGCCGAGCGCGGCCCGGCGGAGATGAAGCGCCCCTGACGGTCGCCGAAAGCGGCCTGGAGTTGCGTGAGGAAATCGGCCTCGCCCAGCGCCAGTCTTGTTCCCACCTGGTCGGTGGGCGTGGTCCAGACCAGGGCATAACGCCCGTCCTTGAGCTCTCCCGCACGCGGCGCATTCCCCCGGGAGGGCAGGTCC
>CAIXFP010000468.1 GCA_903918705.1 uncultured Pseudomonadota bacterium | reverse complement strand
TAACAGTCCGTTGCTCTACCAACTGAGCTATCGGGGAATTGAGAGGCCGCGATGATAAGGAGGGAGCGGCTTCCGGTCAACCTCTATGGCGGTTATTTCCAGGATGGCGCCATCTAACTGTTAAGCGCCAGGGTTTTGATGAACAAATCCACTTCCGTGCGCAAACTGGCGGCATGACCGGCGCAGGCGACTGCGTCGCCAGCCTTCGCCGCCTGCTCCAGATCGCGGGCGCTGGCTTCGCCGCGGCGGGCGGAGAAGGTGGCGAGGACGCCTTTTATGGTGTGGGCGGCACGTGTGAGGTGGTTCCAGTCGGCGGCCCGCAGGGCGCTTTCGATGTCCGTCAGGTAGGTGGGGGCGTCGGCGACGAACATGTCGATCAGGGTGGCGAGGAGTTCCTCGTCATCGGCGATGCGGGAGAGGGCATCGGCGCGGTCATAGACAGGGAGTCCATCGTCCTTCGGCTTGGCGGGCGCGGCGCCGGACGAATCGAGGCTCGCGGCCTGGGCGCCGAGGACGCGCTCGATCTCCTGGAACAATATATCCGGTTTCACCGGTTTCGACACGTAGCCGTCCATACCGGCTTCCAGGCAGCGTTCCCGGTCGCCCTGCATGGCGTTGGCGGTCATGGCGACGATGGGAATGCGGCGCTTGCCGCCTTCCTCCTCGCGGATGCGGCGGGTGGCTTCGAGTCCGTCCATCTCCGGCATCATCATGTCCATCAGCACCAGGTCATGGCCGCCGCGGCGCCAGGCTTCCAGGGCCAGGCGGCCATTGTCGGCGACGCTGACCGCGTGGCCCTGTTTCTCCAGGAGCTTCACCGCCAGTTTCTGGTTCACCGGGTTGTCCTCCGCCAGCAGGATGCTGTATTTGCGGCGTTCCTCGCGCAGGGTGTGGCGGGTGATGAGTTGGCTGCTGTCGTTTTGGCCCAGGGCGGCTTCCATGGCTTCTCTCAATTCGGTCAGGGCAATGGGTTTGGTAAGGTAGGCGCTGAGGCCCAGTTCCTTGCAGCGGGCGGCATCGCCGCGCAAGCCGGCGGAGGTGAGCATGAGCAGGGCAGTGCCGCCGTGCAGGGGGTCGTGGCGTAGCTCCTCGGCCACCGCGAAACCATCCATGCCGGGCATGCGGGCATCCAGGAGGATCAGGCGGTAGGGGTCGCCGGCGCCGCGCGCCAGTTCCGCCTTGAGCATGGCTTCGGCGCCATCGCAGGCCAGATCGTGGCGGATGTGCAGACGCTTGAGCATGAGGCTGATGACGTGCAGGTTGGTGGGATGGTCGTCCACGGCAAGGACGCGGGCATCCTTGAGCACGGATTCCTTGCGCGCGACGTCATCCGGTTCTTCACCGACTCGCAACCAGATCTGGAAGATGAAGCGGGAACCCTTGCCCACCTCGCTGTCGACGTGGATAGACCCACCCATCATTTCGATGAGCTGTTTGGTGATGGTCAACCCCAGGCCGGTGCCGCCGTATTTGCGAGTCACCTGGCCATCCGCCTGGGCGAAGGCGGAGAAGATGTCGTTCCGCTGGTCGGGCGCGATGCCGATGCCGGTGTCGTAGACGCAAAATTCCAGGCAGAGGCCCTGGCGCTGGCCGGTGTCGATGCAATCCACCACGTTCAAGCCGACTTCGCCCTGTTCGGTGAATTTGATCGCGTTGCCGAGCAGGTTGATGAAAATCTGCTTCATCCGCGCCGGGTCTCCGATGACGAAACGCGGGGTGTCCTCGCCCAGGTCGTAGCCCAGTTCCAGCCCCTTGAGCACGGCGCGCGGCGCAAGGGATTTCAGGGTTTCACCGATCAGGTCGATGAGGTCGAAGGGAATTTCCTGGATGTCCAGCTTGCCGGCCTCGATCTTGGAGAAGTCGAGGATGTCG
>CAIXFP010000467.1 GCA_903918705.1 uncultured Pseudomonadota bacterium | reverse complement strand
CGAACACCACCGTCTTGTTGCCGTAGACCAGGATGCGATTGTCGATGTGCCAGCGCACGGCGCGCGAGAGCACCACCTTTTCCAGGTCCGCCCCCTTCTGCACCAGGTTGTCGAGATCATCGCGATGCGAGATGCGGGTGACGTCCTGCTCGATGATCGGTCCGTCGTCCAGTACTTCCGTCACGTAGTGGGAGGTGGCGCCGATCAGCTTCACACCTCGCTCGAAGGCGCGCTGATAGGGTTTGGCGCCGTGGAAGGCGGGCAGGAAGGAATGGTGAATGTTGATGATGCGGCTGGGGTAATGGGCGATGAATTCAGGTGACAGCACCTGCATATAGCGCGCCAGCACCATGAAATCCACGTGGTGGGCCTCAAGCAATGCACGTTGCTGCGCCTCGGCTTCCGGCTTGTTGTCCTTGCTGACATGGACGTGCTGGAACGGAATCTTGTAGGCCTCTGCCAGCCAGTGCGTGTCGGGGTGATTGCTGATGATCAGGGGAATGTCGCAGTACAACTCGCCGGCATGATGGCGGTAGAGCAGGTCGGCCAGGCAATGGTCGAACTTGGACACGAAGATGGCCATGCGCGGACGCACCGAGGAAAGTGACAGATTCCAGGCCATGGCGTGGGCCGCCGCGATGGGCGCGAACGCCTCGTCGAAACGGTGCAACCCCAGTTCGAAACCCTCCAGCGCCCATTCCACTCGCATCAGAAACAGTCCGGCGGCGCCATCCTGGTGTTGGTCGGCATGCAGGATGTTGGCATTGTGTCGAAGCAGAAAGTTGGCGATGGCGGCCACCAGACCTTTCTTGTCCGGGCAGGCGATCAGGAGGACAGCGGTGTTGCGCATGGTTCGTGTACAGTGCAAAAAATAGCCGCGATGATACCTCCGGTGATCGCTCAGTACCGATACGGAGCCGCTGTTTTATCCTTTCCACGTTTGACAAACTTCGCCTGAGCCGCCCACATCAGGAAAACATCCCCGCGCTTCATGCGGCTACCCATGGATACTCAATACTGAGGTTGCCCTAAGACACTCCATCATCTTCAACATGGGCGGAGGGCGGCAGTCCGGTCACCTGTTGCCCGTCTTCTTCATGCCCATACGCTGGGGGCGTGAAAAGGCCGGGCTTGTCCGGCGCCCGCGCAGGCATGTCTTCCGGGTCCGGCATACGCATGAAATGTCCGACCAGGAGCGCGCATACAAGCCCGACCCCCAGCCAGCACAACAGCCCGATTGCCAGATCGCTCATGGCACCACCTTCTTCCCGGGGTCGGCGGCTTCCGGCAGCAATATCTGTTCCAGAGTCAGCCCCAGCAGGGAAGACAACTTGGCGGCCGTGGCCACCGAGGGACACTGCAAGCGCCGTTCCATTCTGGAAATGGATGCGGCGGACACACCCACATGGTCAGCCAACTGGTAGATGGACATCTCCCGTGCAAGACGGGCCTTTTTCAACGGACTCATCCCTAACTCCATTCTTGTTGTTACCTCCCCCCGCGACCACCTCAGTCTTCGGGAGACCATGGACCTGAGTGAAATCGCCCATCACCGCGGCAACCGCCAGATCTTTTCTTGGAGTGGTATTGTTCCGATAGACGCAACGTTAGTCAACCATCTTGTTGCGAATAGCATTTCATATTTACTAAATAATACAAATGCTCCACATGCCCACGGCGTCGGTTGTCGGTGG
>CAIXFP010000466.1 GCA_903918705.1 uncultured Pseudomonadota bacterium | reverse complement strand
TGCAGATCAAGCTGGGCTACGACATCAACCAGTCGCGCCGCGACGCCGAGGAAATGCTGCGGGTGAAGATCGCCCTCGACAACGTCAGTACCGGCGTCCTCATCGTCGACGCGCAGCGCCATGTCATCTATGCCAACAAGGCGGTGGAGAGCCTGTTGCGGGCGGCCGAGGCCGGCATCCGCGAGGGACTGCCGGGTTTCAGCGCCGACCGCCTGATCGGGCTCGACCTGGATACCCTGTACCGGATCCAGGATGGCGGCTCCACGCAGCGCGCCGAGATCGCCCTGGGCGGCCACACCCTGCTGGTCATCGCCAATCCGGTGGTCGACGAAGGTGGAAAGCGCCTCGGCCTGGTCTCGGAATGGCGCGACCGCACCAGCGAGATCGCGGTGGAGCGGGAGGTCAACGCCCTGGTTCAGGCGGCTGCCAGCGGCGACTTCAGCCAGCGCATCGCCATGCACGGCAAGGAAGGCTTCTTCAAGCAACTGGCCGGCGGCATCAACGAGGTGGTGGCCACCTCCGAGGAAGGCATCTCGGCGGTGGCCGATCTGCTCAAATCTCTGGCCGCGGGCGACCTCAACCGGCAAATGGACGGCCACTACACGGGCCTGTTCGCGCAACTGCAGGCCAATGCCAATGCCACCGTGGCGCGCCTGCGGGAGATCATCAGCCAGATACGCGAGGCCACCGACGCCATCAACACCGCCGCGCGGGAAATCGCCACCGGCAACGGCGACCTCTCGGCGCGCACCGAATCCCAGGCGTCATCTCTGCAGGAAACCGCCAGTTCCATGGACGAGCTGACTTCCACCGTGCGGCAGAACGCCGACAACGCCAACCACGCCAATCAGCTTGCCCGGGGCGCCTCCACGGTGGCCGTGCGCGGCGGCGAGGTGGTGGGCCAGGTGGTGCACACCATGGGCGCCATCTCGGCCTCCTCCCGGAAAATCGCCGACATCATTTCGGTCATCGACGGCATCGCATTCCAGACCAACATCCTGGCGCTCAACGCCGCCGTGGAAGCGGCGCGGGCGGGTGAGCAGGGGCGCGGCTTCGCCGTGGTGGCGGGGGAAGTGCGCAGCCTGGCGCAGCGTTCCGCCGCTGCCGCCAAGGAGATCAAGACGCTGATCTCGGAAAGCGTGGACAAGGTGGACACCGGCTACAAACAAGTGGAGAGCGCCGGCCAGACCATGCGGGAGGTGGTGGATGCGGTGAAGCGGGTGACCGACATCATGAGCGAGATCTCCGCCGCCTCCCTGGAGCAGAGCCAGGGCATCTCCCAGGTCAACGGCGCCGTCAGCCAGATGGACGAGATGACCCAGCAGAACGCGGCCCTGGTGGAGCAGGCTGCCGCCGCCGCCGAATCCCTGCAGGATCAGGCTGGCGTGCTGGCCGATGCGGTGGCCGTGTTCCAACTCGCCGGCGGGCCGCGTCGCCTCAGGTAGCCGGGGCCCAAGAGGCGACGCTGCCGCGCCAGGAGCGGCCTTTCGACCGCGACACGGGCGGCGGCCTGCCATATCGGCATTCGCCCC
>CAIXFP010000465.1 GCA_903918705.1 uncultured Pseudomonadota bacterium | reverse complement strand
GCGGCCCTGGCGCTGGCATTGGTGCCTTACGTGGGCCTGGGCTACCCGCTCTTGCTGGTTTCCGCCCGGGGCGACGTGATGGAACTGGACCGGCGGATGGCGGGCAAAACCACCATCTTCGTGGGCGCTTCCGGCGTGGGTAAAAGCACCCTGCTCAACCGCCTGGTGCCGGAGGCCAACGCCACCACGGCGGAAATTTCCCAGGCCCTGGACGCCGGCAAGCACACCACCACCCATGCGCGGATGTTCCGACTCCCCCCTCTCCCTTCGGGAGAGGCGCCGGGGGTGAGGGAAGTACGGTTGAATGACCAGACTGGTGAACCATCACCTTGCGGCTATCTGATCGACTCCCCCGGCATGCAGGAATTCGGCCTGCATCATCTGGATCTGGCCAGTCTGATGGCGGCCTTTCCGGAAATCCGCGGTCGCCACGGCCAGTGCCGCTTTTACAACTGCCGCCACCTCAAGGAACCCGGCTGCGCGGTGCTGGAAGCGGCCAGGGACGGCGCCATCCTGGCCAGCCGGCTCCGCGTGTATCACTCGCTGCTGGCGGGCATCCCGTAGGGCGCGCCGCGTGCGCCGAAGCACTATTCCGTCCCGTCCCCCCTTTGACAAAGGGAAAGTCCGCGTTGGGCTATAGTCCCGCGCGATTTCCAGCCAGGCATCGCCATGTCCCCTCCCACTCTCGAACTCCTCGCCCCCGCCAAGACCGCCGCCATCGGTCGCGAGGCCATCCTGCACGGGGCCGACGCGGTCTACATCGGCGGCCCGGCCTTCGGCGCCCGCGCCAACGCCGGCAACACGGTGGCCGAGATCGCCGAACTGGTGAACTATGCCCACCGCTTCCACGCCCGCATCTACGCCACCCTCAACACCATCCTGCACGACGCCGAACTGGAACCGGCGCGGCGCTTGATTCACGAGTTGTACGACGCCGGGGTGGACGCCCTCATCGTCCAGGATCTCGGCCTGCTGGAACTGGACCTGCCGCCCATGGATCTGCACGCCTCCACCCAGTGCGACATCCGCTCGCCGGAGAAGGCTCGTTTCCTGGCCGAAGTGGGTTTCTCCCAGATCGTCCTGGCGCGGGAACTCACCCTCGCGGACATCGCCGCCATCCACGCCGCCGTGCCGGAAGACACGGTACTGGAACACTTCATCCACGGCGCCCTGTGCGTGGCCTTTTCCGGCCAGTGCTACATCAGCCATGCCCACACCGGGCGCAGCGCCAACCGCGGCGACTGCTCGCAAGCCTGCCGCCTGCCCTACACCCTGGAGGACAGCCAGGGCCGGGTGGTGGCTTTCGACAAGCACCTGCTCTCGGTGAAGGACAACAACCAGAGCGCCAACCTGGGCGCCTTGATCGACGCCGGGGTACGCAGCTTCAAGATCGAGGGGCGCTACAAGGACGCGGCCTACGTGAAGAACATCACCGGCCATTACCGCCGGCTGCTGGATGAAATCCTGGAACTGCGGCCGGAACTGGAGCGGGCCTCCAGCGGCCACACCAGGCTGTTGTTCACCCCTGACCCGGACAAGACCTTCCATCGCGGCTCCACCGACTACTTCACCCACGGCCGCGGTGCCGACATCGGCGCCTTCGACACCCCGGCTTTCGTCGGCCTGCCATTGGGCACGGTGACGAAGATCGGCCCGGACTGGTTCGAGGTGGAAAGCGACGCAGCCCTGGCCAACGGCGACGGCCTCACCTACCTGCACAAGCGCGCGGTGGTGGGGTTGCAGGCCAATACCGTGGCGGCGGTCGGCAAATCGCTCTGGCGCATCGTGCCCAACGAACCGGTGGCCGCGCTGCCGGGCTTGGCCCCGGGCACGGCCCTGAGCCGCAACCGCGACCACGCCTGGGAGCAGGCCCTGAACAAGCCTTCGGCGGAGCGGCGCATCGACCTCTGGGCTGGCTTCCGCGAGACTCAAGACGGTTTCGCCCTGACCCTGCACGACGGTGACGGTTATAGCGCCACGGCTTCCCTGGCATTCGCCAAGCAGCCGGCGCGCGACCCGGCCCAGGCGGAAACGGCGCTGCGCGAACAACTCGCCCGTTTCGGCGGCAGCGATTTCGCCTTGCTCGAATTGAACGTGGACTGGAGCCAACCCTGGTTCCTGCCCGCCTCGGCGTTGAACCGGCTGCGCCGCGAGGCGGTGGAAAAGCTGGAAGCGGCGCGCCTGGCGGCCTATCGGCGCCTCGCCCGCAAGGCCGCCGCCGAGCCGCCCGCGATTTATCCGGAACAAGCCCTGACCTACCTCGCCAACGTCTACAACCGGGCGGCGCGGCGCTTCTACGAGAAGCACGGCGTGAAGCTGATCGCCGCCGCCTACGAGGCGCACCAAGAGGCGGGCGAGGTGTCCCTGATGATCACCAAGCATTGCCTGCGCTATGCCTTCAGCCTGTGCCCGAAGCAGGCCAAGGGCGTCACCGGGGTGCAGGGCCAGGTGCGTGCCGAACCCATGACCCTGGTGAACGGCAACGAGCGACTGACCCTGAAGTTCGACTGCCGCGCCTGCGAGATGCACGTACTCGGCAAGATGAAGAAACACATCCTGAAAACCCCGCCGCCCACGGCCGTGCCGCTGAAGTTCCACAAAAAGCCGTAGTTAACAGCGAGCACACTTCAGGCAGCGGTGAACCCAATGGGGGTATCCGCCATTCGTTTCAGTTGACCAGTGCGGCCCTTGCCAAGGGGGGCGAAACCTACTTCGCGTAATACAGGAAATTGTCGTAAGACGACTCGGCCACCCGAAACCACTGAATCTGGCTTTCGCGGAACTTTTTCCATTCACCGTAGATGCGGGCGAAATCAGGGTTCTTCGCCGCTTCCTGGTCATACAAGTGGAAGGCGGTGTCGCGGGCGGCGATCATGATGTCCTTGGGAAAGACGTGGAGTTTCACGCCTTGCCTCACGAGCCGCATCATGGCCGGGGGGTTCTTGTAGTCATACTC
>CAIXFP010000464.1 GCA_903918705.1 uncultured Pseudomonadota bacterium | reverse complement strand
TTTCCAGGGAATAGATCACCGTGTCCACCATGGGCAGGCGTTGTCCCGCGTCCGCCAGCAGTCCCGCCTCCCGGTCGCCCGGCTCGCCTTCCGCGGGATAGAAGTCGGCGTGGTAATTGGGGTTCTTCTCCAAGCGCATCACCCGGTTGGGATCGTTCTGGGCCAGGTAGTAGGCACCGCTGCCCACCGGCTGCCAATCCAGAGTGAAATTGCGCTCCGCCATGCCCGGCTGCCAGTAGAAACGTTCCGCCTCCTCCGGCACCGGCGCGAAGAAGGGCATGGCCAGCCAGTAGACGAACTGGGGGTACTTGCCCTTGATGCGGATGCGATAGGTGGTCTTGTCCACCGCGTAGGCGCCGGGGAACTCGAACTTGCCGATGTCCAGGTAGGCGTCCTTGGGCTGCCCCTTCGCTGCCTTGCCCAGGGCACGTGCCAGATCCTTGAGTCCGATGATGTAGTCCGCCATCAGCCCGAGGATGGGCGACTGCACCTGGGGGCTGGCCAGGCGGCGAATCTGGTAGACGTAATCGGCGGCGGTCAGCTCGCGGCTGCCCTTCTCGGTGAAATCCTGAAATTTCTTCATCCCCGCCAATTCCTCCGGCTTGATCGGCAGGTAGCGCGGCCGGCCCCGCGCATCCCGGGCGAAACAGGGATGGGGCTGGTAGCGGATGCCCGGCTTGATGCGAATTTCATACTCCGACGTCGCGATCTTCGCCGCTTCCGCATCCGCCGGCAGTTCCCGGCCGGCAGCGTCGAAATAGCGCACCGCGGGCATGGCTGCCGCCGTCTGCGGCTCCAACTGGTAGGGCCGCTTCAGGTAGTGGTATTGCAGCGGCGGCTCGTAGATGTTGCCGAGGAAGACGTACTCGTTCTCGCTGTAGGAGCGGGCCGGGTCCAGGTGCTTGGGCCGCTCCTCGAAGGCGGAATAGAGGATGGAGCGGCCGGCGTCGGCGGCGGAATAGGGACTGTTGATGGGAACGCCGGGCGGGCCGGAACAGGCGGCGAGGAAGGCCAGCGACCAGGGCGCCAGGGCGCGCGACATCCAGCGGCTGATGGCCGTTGCAGCATTCATCATGGAGTAATCAGTTCCACGCTGGTGAAATAGGACCGGTAGCGCCTGGCATCCCGGGTCAGCAGTCTGGCACCGGCTACGGCCGCATGGGCGCCGATGAAGAAATCCGCCAGGACGTTCAGTTTCGTGCCGCCCAGCCTGCGGTAACGGGCGTACGCCTTGCCCGCCAGGAACAGCGCCGGGCGGGGCAGTTCGTGGAAAACCAGGCCAAGATCGGCGAGGGTTTGGTCGAGTGTTTCCACGCTGGAAAAGGTGAAGGACAACTCGGCATAGATGACCGGATTGATGGCCAGTTCATAAACCTGGGACTGGGCGCGCAGTTGCCGGATGGACCAGTCGGCCCAATCGGGATCGTCTTCGAAAACATCCACCAGGACGTTGCTGTCCACCAGCAGCAGCGGCATCAATCGTCGCCGCGCAACAGGGCCATCAATTCATCAGTGCGCCACTTGATGTCGGCGCGTCCACGGGCGGCATCGAAACGGTCCGGCTGCCCAGCACGGACGTTTTCCTGCTTGTGGATGACGATCTCTCCAGCATCATTCACGGCGAAATCCACCACGCTTCCCGGCGCGAGGTGCAGCGCATCCCTTATCTGCTTGGGAATGGTGACCTGGCCTTTGCTGGTGAGGACGGTGGACATGGCACGCTCCTGTATTACCTGTCGCGGCAGTGTAATACCGCGTGGGCCATTGACCAAGGGTGAACTGTCGCATCACCCGCCCACCGACCACACCCCTAACCATTACATGGCTTTAGCCGATTCCCTCCATACATGAGAAAATCAGCAACTTCTAATTCACGGCTCGCGCTGGCTTCCGACGCGGGCGGATCACAAGGAATCTCCGCGTGAGCACCTCTACTGCCAGCCCCGCAAGCGCCACCCTGCACGAGGAAGTCCGCACCACCACCTGCTACATGTGCGCGTGCCGCTGCGGCATCAAGGTGCACCTGAAGAACGGGGAAGTGCGTTTCATCGAGGGCAACGCCGACCATCCGCTCAACCAGGGGGTGCTCTGCGCCAAGGGCTCCAGCGGCATCATGAAACAGTATTCGCCCGGCCGGCTGACCCAACCGTTGCGACGCAAGGCCAGTGCCGACAGGGGTGCCGGCGAGTTCGAGCCCATTTCCTGGGAAGAAGCCTTCAGCCTCCTGGCAGAGCGACTGGCGAAGATTCGCGCCACCGACCCGAAGAAATTCGCCCTGTTCACCGGACGCGACCAGATGCAGGCCTTGACCGGTCTGTTCGCGCGTCAGTTCGGCACCCCCAATTACGCGGCCCACGGCGGCTTCTGCTCGGTCAACATGGCCGCCGGCCTGATCTACACCATCGGCGGCTCCTTCTGGGAATTCGGCGGGCCGGACCTGGACCGGGCCAAGCTGTTCGTGATGCTGGGCACGGCGGAGGACCACCATTCCAACCCGATGAAGATCGCCCTGTCCAAGTTCAAACGGAACGGCGGCCGCTTCATCTCCATCAACCCGGTGCGCACCGGCTATTCCGCCATCGCCGACGAGTGGGTGCCGATCCGCCCCGGCAGCGATGGCGCCCTGCTCCTGGCCCTGATCCACGAGATCATCAAGCAGGGCCTGTACGACCGGGAGTTCCTGGTCAACTACAGCAACGCCGCGGAACTGGTGAACCTGGACCCGAAGAGCCCGGAATATGGCATGTTCGTGCGCTTCGAGGTGCCGCCCGAGGAAGGCTGTTTCGACCCCCAGAACAAGTTGTGGTGGGATCGGGAGATGGACCGCCCGGTGTCCACCCAGACCCCCGGCGTGGAGCCGCGCCTGCTGGGCGAGTTCAAGCTGGCCGACGGCACTCCGGTGAAACCGGCGTTCCAGTTACTCACGGAACGGGTGGAGCACTACACCCCGGAATGGGCGGCGGGCATCACCGGCATCCCGGTGGCCACCATCAAGCGCCTGGCCCACGAGATGGGCGTCACGGCGCGGGACCAGAAGATCGAGCTGCCCATCGCCTGGACCGACGTGTGGGACAACGAGCACAGCACGGTCACCGGCAACCCGGTGGCGTTCCATGCC
>CAIXFP010000463.1 GCA_903918705.1 uncultured Pseudomonadota bacterium | reverse complement strand
GCTCCTGACTATTGATATCACCCATATCGGCAGAGGAGTGCATCTGCGTGTGCCTTCATGCCTTCAAATCCATGCAAGTGGTTGTTTTGTAATGCCGCTACGCTGAGTTGTGAACAGATTACCCGTCCGGCCTGCCCAGACAATTCAGGTATCTCAGGTGCGAGCCCCGGTCGGGGAGCCAGAAACAGCGAACGCAGAGGCCACCTTCGCCGGTGGCCTTTGTCGTTTTGGTATCGTATAACCTCCTTGCCAGGAAGCCGTTCATGAGCACCTTGCCCCCCTGTCCGAAATGCCATTCCGAATTCACCTACGAAGACGGCGACCACTTCGTCTGCCCGGAATGCGCCCACGAGTGGCCCCAGGCGGCCCAGGCGGAGGAGGGTAGGGTGGTGCGCGACGCCAACGGCAACGTCCTGGCGGACGGCGACAGCGTCACGGTGATCAAGGATCTGAAGGTCAAGGGTTCGTCCCTGGTGGTCAAGGTCGGAACCAAGGTCAAGAACATCCGCCTGGTAGACGGTGACCACGACATCGACTGCAAGATCGACGGCATAGGCGCCATGTCGTTGAAATCGGAATTCGTGAAGAAGGCGTGAGCACCCGGCGATGACCCAGGATCAGCCCAACAACCCGCTTCACGGCATCACCCTGGAACAACTGCTGAACGATCTGGTGGCTTTCTACGGCTGGGCAGGACTAGGGGAACGGATCGACATTCGCTGCTTTACCCATGAGCCCAGCATCTCATCCAGTCTCAAGTTCCTCCGGCGCACCCCGTGGGCACGGGAGCGGGTGGAGTCACTATACCTGGACACGCTGAAGCGTCGCAGCCGGTAGTTGATGCGCATGAATCATGCGTGGTGGCACAGGGGAGCGAATACGATGCGTTGCCATGAGTGTTCTCCTGCGATTTGGCATCATGCCTGAGCCAGGCCGCCAACGACGCTCCGCTGCCAGACATGCCGATAGACCAGTTCCGCTACCCTTTGCTTGTCATCAGGCGTGTAAGGAGGTTCTGGCAGTGTCTGAAAGACGTGATCCAAGATGAAGGTCTGAACTTCCGCCTGCGACTGCACTTTCTCGGTCCACTGATCTCGCAGGCCGATAAGCCGTATGACATCCGCCAAAAGCTTCCGGCTAGCTTGCTAGACCCGTTCGCGGTCACTTTTCGACAGATCGCCCCTCTTGACCAGTTCGAACTGCGCCAATTGCGCCTCGCTCAATCCCTCCACCACAGCCCGGCGTTGCTCGGTATCCAGACTGCACGCCAAATCGATCAGTATGGCGAAGGTATCCTCGACGGTCGCCCTCTCCTTGTCCTGGTCGTACTCGGAGACGATCTCCCGGTACTGCTACTCGTAGTTCATGTGCTGCGGGTTCAATTCAAGCATCAGCGCCAGCTTGCGTTCCACAATCTCTCGAATGTCTTCGATCAGGGTGGCCTTGCGCTTCACCTTCTTCGGGAGTTCTTCACGCAGCTTGTCCAGGTTGATTCGCGACAGATCAATCGTCAGTCCCTCCGCCCGGTCATCCCCAGGCCTTGCGTGACGATGGTTTCATTGACGATGCGATGCAGCACCTTGAGTAACTCGCTGACGTCTGCCGTATCCCTGCGTTCACTCAGTTTCTTGTAGATCGCCTCCAGGTTGTCGTGACGCTCGGCATAGTCCCATGCGGACTCGCGGCGGCAGTGTCACTAAAACACGTTTGTGATGTCCGTGAAATACACCGAAATCCAGCCGAACCAAGCGTAATCCAGGGCTGAACGAGTCAATGTGCCTAAGTTTTAAGCGAACCCTGGCGCGGCCCGGATACAGGCTTTGGGCGGCAGCTTAAGTCCGACGGGCTGCTGGCAGGCCGCCCCGAACGCGGACGAGCAATGTGTTCGAAAACGTGCTGCATGGCATCGAGCATGGACTCGCGCCCGAAGCGCTGCAAGGCGATGGCGCGGGCGGCCGTACCCAGTCTGCGGCCAAGAGCGGGTTCGTCCAGCAGGCGGCTCAGGGCCTGGGCCAGGGCGGTCGTGTTTCGCGGTTCCACCAACAGCGCGCTGATTCCGTCCTGCACTGCCTCGGTAATGCTGCCCACCGGTGTCGTGACGATGGGCAGGCCGGCCAACATGGCCTGGAGCAAGGACTGGGGCACCCCTTCATTGGCATAGGAGGGCAGGCAGAATACGTCGAATACCGGCAACCAGCGTTCCGGATCGTTGCGCTGCCCGACGAAGCCGATGCGATCCCCCAGGCCGAGACGGGCCACGGTTTCCTCGAGAAGTGTCCGCCGCGGCCCGTCGCCGACGATCAACAGGCGCCAGTCGTGCCCCGTCAGGCGGCGGCAGGCTTCGATCAGATCATCATGTCCCTTCCAACTGCGCAGGGTGGCGACGATGCCGATGTAGCGCAGTCCCGGATCGAGTCCGAGGGCGCGGCAGGCCGCCAGGCGGTCGCCCGGCTGGAAGCGCTCGGGATCGATGCCGGTGGGGACGGAGGTGATCATGTCGCCCGGATAGCCGTTTTCTCGAATCAGGGTCTCTCGCAGGCGCACTCCGGTGGTGACCAGATGGGTGGTGGCCCGGGTGTAGAGCCAGGTGGTGGGGAAATTGCGCGGCACCGGCGCGGAGATGTGCCGGGTGCGCACCAGGGGCGGCGGGGAGTTGACAGCAAAGCGCGCCAGGGCGGCAAGCCAGGTATCGGTGGAACTGTGGCTGTTGATGAGGTCGGGTCGGTAGCGCGTCAACAGGCCGCGCAGCGCCAGGATGCCGCGCAGGCTCCTGCGACCGATGGGCAGGGCGAGGCTGGGGACGCCGTAGCGGGCCGCTTCGGCACGGATGCGGGCCGCCGGATCGCAGGCCAGCAACACGTCGTGGCCGCGGCCGATCATGCCGCGGGCTTCTTCCAGAATCCGGATTTCCTGACCGCCCCAACCGAGGGAGGCTTCTGTGTGAAGAATTTTCAATTTGCGTCCGCGTAGGGCTGCCACTCGGTCATAAGCCACGGACTCGGCCGGCCGCCACGGCCGAACTTGCGAATCCACCTGAATGCACCTGAATCCAGCGGCGAAGCCGTATGCCGTAGGATGGGCACGCTGCGCTTTGCCCTAGCTACGACGTATCGCTGGAACCACGCGGGCATCATCGTTTCTCCACGGGTCAAAGCACGTCAGCGTATTGCAAATCAATGTAAAGACCGGCACGCACGGCATTGGGCAAGGGGCGCGGACACAGCCGCCCGCGCCTTGCGGGCGGCGGAGTGCATGAAGGTGTGACGGCAGCGCGAGGAGGGCGCCGCAGACGAATAGGCGGGGATGGCGCGGGCCGGTGGGCCCCGCCGTCCTATTCCGGCCAGTGCTTGATGTAGCGCTTGAGCAGCGAGTTCTCGAAGTGGGCTTCCTTGAGACAGGCGCGGGCCACGTCATGGAAGGAAATTACCCCGGCCACCTGGCTGCCGTCCAGCACGATGAGGTGGCTGACGCGGCTCCTGGTCATGACGTCGCGGGCGTAATCGACGCTGTCGTCCAGGGAGGCCACCACCGGTTCCTTCTCCATGAACTCGCCGACCGTGACGTCGCACAGGGAACAGCCCAGCCGGTGCATGCCACGCAGGATGTCGCGCTCGCTGATGAAGCCGACCAGTTCGCCCTCGAGCATGACCAGCAGGGAGCCGATGTCGTTGTCCACCATGAGCTTGACCGCCTCGGCGAGCAGCGCATCCGGGCGGGTGGCGAAATTGGCGGAGTTGCCCTTGATGGTGAGGACTTCGCGAATGAACATGGTCATCTCCTGGTCGGAATCGGGTTCAGGGCCGGACCAGGCCGGCTTCCACCTGGTCGCGCCGAGTCTTGTCGAGCAGCAGTTCGATCAAGGTGAGGGCGAAATCCATGGCCGTGCCGGGGCCCCGCGAGGTAGCCACCATGCCATCCACCACCACCGGCAGCTCGACCCGCATGGTGGTGGGCAGATCCAGCTTGTCGATGAAACCGGGATAGCTGGTGGCGCGCTTGCCCGCCAGCAAGCCGGCCTGGGCCAGGGCGATGGGCGCCGCGCAGATGGCCACGGTGTACTTGCCCGCCTGGCCCATGCGCCGCAGCAAGGCCTGGACCCGGACATCGTTCTTCAGATGCTCGGCGCCGGGCATGCCGCCGGGCAGGGCGATCATGTCGAACTCCCGCCCCAGCACCTCGTCCAGGGTCGCGTCCGGCTGCACCCTGAGGCCGCGGGCGCCCTGGATCAGGCCGCCGTGCAGGCCGGCGATGACGACTTCGATGCCGGCGCGGCGCAACAGGTCGGAGAAGGTGACGGCTTCCAGATCCTCGAATCCGGGTGCCAGGGGAATCAGTACGCTTTTCATGATTTCAACCTTGTAACTGGAGCAAGCGTTCCGCCTCGATCACCGCGCGTTCCGCGCAATCACCGATGGACAGGCCATTGAGATAGTTGCCCACCAGGGCCAGAGGTTCCCGCTCCAGCAGGGCCAGGGCTTCTCCGGCCAGGTCGGCGTGCTCGACGCCCGGCGCCGGAAGGCGATTGACGGTTTCCTCGACGTGCAGAAACTCGCTGCTCGCCACGCCCAAGACCTGGGCGATGCGTGCCAGTTTGCCGGCGCGGTCCAGGATGCCGGGGCGGAAGTGGAAGGTGTAGCCGCGCAGACTGGCGTGGGGCACCGGATCCCGGGTCACCACCGACCAGAAGCTGTCGTCGGCGCCGATCAGGCCCGCCAGGGGCGGCAGGGCCGTCTTGCCGGCGGGCAGCACTACTCCCAGGGCTTCGCTCGCCACCATGGGAAAGCGCGCCAGGCGCCGCGCCACCTCGGGGTAGAGGTCCGCCAGGAGGGCGGCGGCGACATCCACCGGCAGCGCCAGTAGCAGCTTCTTGCCGCGCGTTTCGGTTTCGCCCACCCACACCCGGAATCCGCTGTCGTCGCGCTGGATCGCCCGCACCTGGGCGCCGGTCCGCAGGGAAAAGGGAGCGTTTTCCACCAGCGCTTCCAGCAGGCCCTGCAGACCTCCGGAGAAGGTGAACTTGCGCGGCGCAGTCCGCATCCGCGGTTTCTTGCGGAACAGCCACTGGGCCGGGAAATCATCGGCGCGCTGCGACAAGACCGCGGCGAACGCCGGGCCCAGCAGGCGACGGTAGTTGCCGCTACCCAGGAGTCCGGAAAACCATTGCGCGACGCTACGGCCGGCTTTCGCCCTGAACAAGCCGAAAGGCAGGAACAGGGCGGCTTCCAGGAAATTCAGGCGCGCCATGGGTGATTGCAGGTGGCCTTCGGCGGTGACAAAGCGATAGCCCACTTTCTCGCGCAGCAGCAGTTCGCCCAGCCGACCGCGATCCTCCAGCGCTTCCAGCAACGGCGCGTAGGAGTTGTAAGCCGTGTGGGCGCCCAATTCCAGCCAGAAGTCGTCCCGCGGCCGCCAGGAGTGGATGCAGCCGCCAAGGCGATCCGCCGCCTCCAGCACCCGCACCGAGGCCCCTCCGCGCGCCAGCCGCGCCGCCGCCACCAGACCGCTGGCTCCGGCGCCGACGACGATGTAATCGAAATGGTCCATGTTCCTTCCAAAAGCAGGTAGCCCGGATGCAGCGTGGCGGAATCCGGGGTGAGGCAAAATAATCAGCTTGACCCGGTAAAGCGGTGGATCAATCGCGCATCCTTCTTGCTCGGCCGCCCATGGATGCCGGAACTTGGTTCCACCATTAGGCGCCGCTGCTCCATGGCCCGCAACCGGTCCGCCAGGCTCGCCGCGCTCTCGCTGTAAAGTTCCCGCGCCTCGCTGGCCGGGCCGCGCCGCGCCGAGAGCTTCAGCACGGTCACCACCCATTCCAGGGCTTCGATATGCAGGGTCAGCACATCGCCTACCCGTACTTCCCGGCTCGGCTTTACCCGCTCGCCCTCAAGCCGCGCGCGGCCGCCCGCGATGGCTTCGTGGGCCAGGGCGCGGGTCTTGAAGAAGCGCGCGGCCCAGAGCCACTTGTCGAGGCGCACGCGGTGAATATCCTGGGCAACATCCGAAGGTTTTCGCGACATGGGGTGATGATACCCAGGAAACCCTTCCGCCAAGTCAAGGGCAAAACCGGGGCGGCGCCGTCTCGCAGTGAGAGTAGTCGGATGCGCGGCCTAACCCCGTCGGCTTTTGTCGACCGTGGGGGGCTGCTTCAATCCCTGAAATTCTGGTACTGCAACGGGAAATCGGTAATCGAATTGCGCATCAGGGCGATGGCGTCCTGCAGCACATCCCGCTTGGCCCCCTGCACCCGCACGCTTTCGCCCTGGATGCTGGCGGTGACCTTGAGCTTGGAGTCCTTCAGGAGTTTCACCACTTTCTTCGCCAACTCGCTCTCCAGGCCGTGCTTCACGGTGGTGAGGCGCTTCACCTTGTTGCCGGAGACCTTCTCGCTCTTGCCCGTATCCAGGCAGCGCACGTCGATGCCGCGCTTGGCCAGCTTGCCGTTGAGCACTTCCTGCACCTGATCCAGTTTGAAGTCGTCGTCGGCGAACACGGTCAAAGCGTATTCGGCCTGCTCGACGCGGGCATCGGAACCCTTGAAATCGAAGCGGTTGCTGACTTCCTTGTTGGTCTGCTCGACCGCGTTCTTGACTTCGGTCTTGTCGACTTCGGAGACGATATCGAAGGAGGGCATGGATTTTCCTGTTGGTTGGGTTCAAACGGTACCGCGCAGCATTTCGTCGGCGTGTTCCCGGGTGGCTTCGGTGATGGTCACGCCGCCCAGCATGCGGGCCACTTCCTCGACGCGGGCCACGCGGTCCAGGCACACCACCCGCGACAGGGCATGACCTGCCGTGGTGGCTTTGCTCACCTGGTAATGTTGGGCGGCGCGCGCCGCCACCTGGGGCAGGTGGGTGACGCAGAGTACCTGGCGGTCGCGGCCCAGTTCCGCCAGCAGGCGGCCGACGATCTCGGCGACGCCGCCGCCGATTCCGGAATCCACCTCGTCGAAGATCAGGGTGGGAGCGCCGGAGACGCCGGAAAGCACGGTCTGCAAGGCCAGGCCGACGCGGGAGAGTTCGCCACCGGAAGCCGTCTTGGCCAGGGGCTTGAGGCTCTGCCCGGCATGGGGGGAGACGCGGAATTCCACCTCTTCCAGGCCATGGGAAGCCGGCTCGTTGGGCAGCATTCCCGCCTCGAAAGCGCCGCCTTGCATGGCGAGTTGCTGCATGGTCCGGCTGACGGCCTGGCCCAGGCGACCGGCTGCCTCCTGGCGCCGCCGGGTCAGGCGTTCGGCCAAATCGCGATAGGCGGCTTCGGCGGCCGCCTCGGCCTGCTGGAGGGCTTCCAGGTCGCGGGCGGCGCCCAGTTCTTCCAGTTGCGCGACGGCATCGGCCAGGTGTTCCGGGATGTCCTCGGGGCGCAGGCGAAATTTGCGGGCGGCATCCTGTACGGCGGCGATGCGGGCCTCGGCTTCCGCCAGGGCATCCGGGTCCAGGTCCACCCGCTCGGCATAGCGGGCGAGTTCCCGGGCGGCCTCGTGCAGGGTGTCGGCCGCGCTCTCCAGCATGCCCAGGTGCTCGTGCAACGCCGGGTCGATTTCGGCCAGATCGACGAGCCTGCCGCGCGCTTCCTTGAGGTGGCCGAGGGCACAATCGCCATCGTCGTCGATCAGCCCGGCGGCGGCCTGGGCACCGGCCAGGAGTTCGGCGGCATGGGCGAGGCGGCGATGGTCTTCCTGCAGGGCGGCCCAGCCGTCCAGGGTGAATTCCAGGGCGGTGAGTTCGTTGACCATCCAGTTGAGGCGCTCGCGCTCGCTTTCCTGCTCTCCGGCGTGGCTCTCGGCATTTTCCCGACGGCCGCGGGCGTCGCGCCAGGCGCGAAACGCGCCCGCGACTTCAGCGGCCAGCAGGGTGGAACCGGCGTAGGCGTCGAGCAGGCGGCGCTGCTCGGCGCTCTTCAGTAGCGAGTAATGGGCGTGCTGGCCGTGGATGTCCACCAGGAACTCGCCCACGGCCTTGAGCTGCTGGGCGGTGGCGGCGCGGCCGTTGATGAAGCTGCGGGACCGGCCGTTGGCCTCGATCACCCGGCGCAGGAGCAGGCTGTCCCGCTCCCCGGTCAGATCGTTTTCGTCCAGCCAGGCGGCCAGGTCCGAAGGAGACTCCAGGGAGAACTCGGCCGCCACCTCGGCGCGCTGGGTGCCTTCGCGCACCACGCCGGCGTCGGCGCGCTCGCCCAGAACCAGGGAAAGGGCGTCCAGCAGGATGGATTTGCCCGCCCCGGTCTCGCCGGTGAGCACGGAAAAGCCGGCTTGGAAGTCCAGTTCCAGGCGATCGACCAGGACGAAGTCGGTGATGGTGAGGGAGAGGAGCATGGCGGTAGGAGGCCCGCTAGCGGGCCGAATTCCTCAGGTTGCGGGGGGC
>CAIXFP010000462.1 GCA_903918705.1 uncultured Pseudomonadota bacterium | reverse complement strand
TTCAACGACGCCATGGGCGCCATCGCCACGTTCACGGTATTGGGCGTGGCCATGGGCACGGGGGAATTTTCCGTGGCTGCCGCCCTCAAGGATTTGTTGTGGCAGGCCGGGCTGGGCATCGTCCTGGGCGGCGTCCTCGGCTACCTGGCCGCGCTCCTGATCGCCCACGAGAAATGGGATTTCCTGGCCGAATACGCCCCCCTGGTCACCCTGATGGCGGTGATCGGCGCCTACATGAGCGCCGACGGCGCCCACGCCAGCGGCTTCATGGCGGTGTTCGTGTTCGGCATGATGATCGGCAACAAGGAAATGTTCGGCTTCCGGATGGAAGAGCACGAGACCGACCGCCTGGAAGAATACGTCGGCACCACCGCCCTGATCATGCGCATGTTCATCTTCCTGTTGCTGGGCGCCCAGGTGGATTTCGCCCTGATGAACCAATACTTGCTGGGTGGCGTAGCGGTGGTGCTGGTGCTGATGTTCGTCGCCCGGCCCCTGGCCGTGTTCCTCTGCGCCGGCCCCGACCGCCGCGCGAAATGGAGTCGGAACGAGTTGCTGTTCATGTGCTGGACCCGTGAAACCGGGGTCATTCCCGCCGCCCTGGCGGGCCTGCTGCTGGGCATGAAGGCCCCGGGTGCCCAGATGATCGCCTCGGTCACCTTCGTCGCCGTGCTCATGACCATCCTGATCCAGGCGCCCACCACCAAGTGGCTGGCGGACAGGCTGGGCTTGCTGGAGAAATGAGAGGCCGCGAAGACCGGCCCGCGTCGGAAATAGCCGTCATCAAGACAGGATAGGCGGCCCGCTCGCGGCCGAGCGGTAGAGTGGCGCCTCGTCCCGCCTGGCTAAAATTGTCCGTGCGGCAGCGCGGGGTTCCACTCCGGCAGTTTCTCGAACTGATCGAAGGCGGTTTCCAGGTGCCATTGCTGGCTGGCCTTCTCATTCTTGCTCAAAAAGGTGTAACACCCCTGGGAAGCTTTGGCGGCGCCGATGCTGTCCTTGGCGCAGGCCGCGATGGGGATGCCCAGGATGCCGTCCTGCCACAGGCTGGCACCAGGCAGGAAGCTGTATTCCAGGCTGTTGCGGGAGAGTTGCTTCAGCTTGCGGTAATCCAGATGGTAGGTTTGCGCCGCGCGCAGATATTCGTTGGAGAGATCGATGCGCGACACCCCCTCGTCGTCGGAGGCCAGCACCACCGGAACACCGGCGGCCAGGTAGGTGGGGAAGGGATGGGCCGTACCTTTCACGTTCAGGATCACGTCATTGCTGGTAAGGCAGATTTCCGCCGCCACGCCCCGTTCCCTCATGGTCTTCAGGGTGTCGGCGGCGTTGTCCTCGAAGCCGATGTCCACCGCGTGGCCGATGCGTTTGGCGCCGGCCACCAGCACCGCTTCGCGGATATGGTTGCGCAACTGGTCCGGCGGCACCAGGCCGAGGTTCAACTCGCCGGCATGCAGCGCCACCTTCACCCCAGGCGACTGTCGACTCAGGAAGCCCACCATTTCCATCTGCAGAAGATAGTCGCGCAAGGCCACCGGATCATCCTCCGGCGCCACCAGGTTGATACCCACCACACGCCGGTCCGCCTTGGCCAGTTCGAAGGCATAAACCAGTTGTGCGAACACCTGCTCCGGCGGCCCGGTGCGGGTGGTCTGCTGCAACCAGCGCACGTCCACCGCGCAGCCCGCGGCGGCCGTCGCCGTGCCGCAACCTTGCGCCTGCTGGTAGGTGGCGTCGAAGGCATCGATGTCGTGGCGACCGGCGGCCACCAGATCCAGCAGGCCGTGGTCCAGCAGCCATTGCCGGTGCTTGGCGAAATCCGCCTCGGCGCTCCAGGGCAGGACGGCGCCCAGTTTGCGCACGGCGCCGCTCTGCCAGGTCACCATCAGTTCCAGATGCTGGACGTTCTGGCCCGCCGCGCGGTCGGCCACCTCAGCCATCATGGGCACAGTGGAACCCGGAAGGCCCGAGATGGGGCCGAAAGTGGCGAAAGTGGCGAAGAACTGGTCATGGCCCGTATGTCCGGAAAACTCCACATTGCGCGCGGACATGTGGTCGACCATGGCGCCATAGCTGGTGCTCGGAAGGTTCGCGGCAGGAACGTCGCCTTCGCGACAGGGCGGGGCGGCGAATTGCAACTTGGCGGTATCCACACACCAACCCGCCTCCGCCGCCAGCTTCAGATAGGTCTCGGCGTAGACCGCGCCGGAGAGATGGCTGTGCAGATCGGCGCCCTTGGGCATGCGCTGAAGGAAATTGCGCAACAGGGGTTGGCTCTGCCGGCTTTGTTCGAACCAGTGCGCGGTGCGGGCCGTTTCGGCTTCATCCGCACGGGCAGGCGCCGCGGCGAGCAGAAGGAGGGCGAGGACAAAAATAAAATGGCGTGGCATCACGGGATACTCCGGCAGGTTGTGATTTTCTGGTGAAAGGAGGGCCTCCCTGCTCGTGCGGCATTGTCAGGGCCAGCTGATGGCCCATGCAAGTGCGAAAAGAGCCGTCCCAAGGCAAATATGTTCTGACGCTAATCCATTGAATTACCGATAGGTATGGGGAATATCTCGCGCTCTCCCCTCCCTCCGAGCCGTGCCTGCGGTTTCCCGTACACGGCAATCGAGCCAGGGGTTTCAATATTGTGATTGGCTCGCTGTGGCATGCGCCCAGTCAAGGTGAAGAGCCTCTGCTCAGCGAAGAAATCATTCTTGGTTCCTCAGTTGAACGCGTCCGAGTGTGGGACTGTCGGGTCGGCTGGCAAGTCGCAACGACGCCGCGGGCCGGGGCCCGCAATCGGGCGCGTAGCGGGCTCACCCATCAGGTGAGCGCGATCAAAGGCGTGAACCTCGGCACTCATGCGGCCTCACGGAGCCAAACGAGCGGTCAACCGAGGGATCGACGTTCATGATTGGCGCGCACGCCATGCCCGTTAACCCATCTTTAACACCCTCCTCCTGATTCCCCCGCATTTTTGCGGATACAGCGTGCACATCCTGCTGTAACTTATTGATTTCCCGTTGGCCTGAAGTAAAATACGTTTTGTAGTGCCATACTA
>CAIXFP010000461.1 GCA_903918705.1 uncultured Pseudomonadota bacterium | reverse complement strand
TCAAGGCGTTGGTGGCGTAGTTGAGGAGGGCCTGCTGGATGCGGGTGGGGTCTCCCACCAGTCCGGGCGGCAGCGGGCGGGTTTCCAGGAGCAACTTGATGCCCTTGGCCTGGGCCCGCTCGTAGAGCATGGAGGCGATGTTGGCGGTGATGGCGCCGATGTTGACCGGCGCTTCCTCGAGGACGAACTTCTCGGCCTCGATCTTGGACAGGTCGAGGACCGCATTGATGATTTCCAGCAGGTGCTGTCCGGCGGCGTCGATCTTGTCCAGCCGTTCCATCTGTTGCGCGGTCACGCCGGAGCGGCGGACCAGGTGAGCCATGCCGGTGATGGCGTTGAGGGGGGTGCGGATCGCGTGGGACATGTTGGCGAGGAAGACGCTCTTGGCGATGTTGGCCGCCTCGGCCGCCTCCTTGGCCACCAGCAGGTCGGTGGTCCGCGCCGCGACCAATTGCTCCAGGTGCTCGTGGTAGCGCTGCAACTCCGCTTCCGCCTGTTTGCGCGCGGTGAAATCCTCGACGATGCCGATGCCGCCGTCGAACTCGCCCTGGGCACAGCAAAGCGGGGCGCAGGAGAGGGTGATCCAGATGCGTGCTTCACTCAGGGTGGCCTGGTATTCGCCCTCGTAGACCACCGCCTCGCCCGCCAGCGCCTTGCGCAGCGCGGGCAGCACGCTCTGGTCCCTGAGCGTCTTCATGTCCAGGCCCATGATCTGGTCGCGGGGCGCCTGGAGTATGGCGGCGAAGCGGTCGTTGCAGTAGGTGATGATCAGGTTCTTGTCGAAATGCAGGATGCCGGTGGGCGAATACTGCAGGATCAGGCGATAGCGTTCCTCGCTTGCCCGCAGGGCCTGGTCGCTTAGGCGCAGGCGCCGGCGGTTGCCGCTCCAGCCCCAGGCCAGGAGCAACAGGACGACGCCCAGCAGGCCGGCGGCCCAGAGCCATTCGGAATAGGTTTCCAGCCAGGTCTGGAACAGCAAACGGCTGTCCGGTGGCAGGGTGGAAACGGGGATGCCGAAGCGATGCAACTGGCGCGAGTCGAACTGGAATTCGCTGGGCGCCACCCGCGTCACCGGGATTCGGCCGGCGGGCGCGCCGGCCAGCACGCGCAGCAGGAGTTCGGCGCCGGCGCGGCCCTGGGCGGCGGCGTTGGTCAGGCGGCCGCCGACGATGCCGTAGCCCATGTAGAAGTCCCAGGTGCCGTAGACCGGCACCGGGGAAGCGCGGGAGACCAGGCCGGCGATCTCGGCATAACTGACATAGGCGCCGGCGGCGTCGCGGGCATAGGGCATCAGCAATACCAGCGTATCGCGGCCCAGGCGTGGCAGGCGTCCACGCAACTGGCTCAGGGTGAGGTTGTCCCAGAACTCGAAGGCAAGTTTTCCGGCGAAGGGCGCCAACATCGGCTCCAGTTCCTTGCGGATGGCCTGGCCGGTGGTCGTGGTGTCGATGATCACCACGACGCGGCGGGCGCCTGGATGCAGTTGCCGCATCATTTCCAGGGTCTGGCCGCCCTCGAAGGTCTCGGCCACGCCGGTGTAATCGCTCAAGCCCGCCAGCATCTCCGGGTGGTAGAAGTTCACGCCGACAAACACCACCGGCACGCCAGGGAAGAGTTCGTCCCGATAACGCTTCAGGAAGTTGAGGGCGTCGTTGTCAGTGGCCAGGATGGCGGCGAAACGGGTGTCGTGGTACTTGTAGGCGAGTAGTCGGCGCAGATTGGTGAAGTGGGTTTCATCCGCCAGGCGCTTGCTGTCCATGTACTCGACATGGAGTTCTATGGGGCGGCCGCTTTTCTCCAGGACTTCCCGCGCCCCGGCGGTTTCGCCGTCGGTCCAGTCCATGCCGTAGTGATAGGAATTGAGCAGGAGGACGTGGGCCTTGTCCGCGCCCCAGGCGGACGCGAGGGCGCCGAACAGGAGAAGCGCCAGGAAAAAAATCCGATGGATGCGCGGCATGGGAGGCCTGGGTGGAAGTCTGGCAATGTGTCTTCGGTAAGTTTCAGGTGGAAAAAGTCACGTTGGGGTTTGCCCAACCTGCGATTCCTTGCCTACCCGAGACGGGTTATCGGCCAATATGCATAGAACTTTAGGCTAGTTGTCCTGTACGTAAAGATCAGCCGGCTTCCTCACACCGCTTCCAGCTTGGCGTAGGCCAGGATAAACGCCTTCTCGCCTAGCTTGGGAAAGGTGAGGCGGATTTCCATCTCCTGGCCCTGGCCCTGGTAGCCGGCCACCACGCCCTCGCCGTAACGGGGGTGGATGACCCGGCTGCCCACCTTGAACGGCAGGTCGGCGTCGCGCTTCGACGGCGGGCGCGGCACGTAGTGGGCGGCGCGGTCCTGGGCGCGGGTCTGGATGGCCTCGCGCAGGGTGGGCATGGCTGGACGCGCGTTGCGCTGGGACAGGGAGCTCACCAGTTGCGGCGGGATTTCCTCCAGGAAACGGGAGGGTAAACCGTAGCGCACCTGGCCGTGCAGCATGCGCGACTGGGCGTGGGTGAGGTAAAGCTGTTTCCTGGCGCGGGTGATGGCGACGTACATGAGGCGGCGCTCCTCTTCCAGGCCGGCGGGCTCGTTCATGCTGTTCTCATGGGGGAACAGGCCCTCTTCCAGGCCGGTGATGAACACGGTGTGAAATTCCAGGCCCTTGGCGGCATGCACGGTCATCAACTGCACCGCGTCCTGGCCCTGGGCGGCCTCGTGCTCGCCGGCTTCCAGGGCGGCGTGGGCCAGGAATCCTTCCAGGCTCTGGTCGTCGCTCTCCTGGGCGTAGGCGGCCGCGGCGGTGGCCAGTTCGCCGAGGTTCTCGACCCGGTCCTCGCCGTCCTTCTCGTTCTTGTAGAACTCCAGCAGGCCGCTTTTCGCCACCACGTGGTCCACCTGCTCGTGCAGCGGCAGGCCGGCGATTTCGCCGCGCAGGGCTTCGATCAGGGTGACGAAGGCTGCGAACTTCTTGCCGGCGCTACAGGCGGCGGCCCACAGGCTGGTGCCGGCGGCGCCGGCCTGCTCGGCGAGCTGTTCCAGGCCGCGGGCGCCGATGCCCCGAGCCGGGAAGTTCACCACCCGCAGGAAGGCGTTGTCGTCGTCCGGACTGGCGGCCAGGCGCAGATAGGCCAGGGCGTGCTTGATCTCGGCCCGCTCGAAGAAGCGCAGGCCGCCATAGACGCGGTAGGGAATGGATGCGGAAAAGAGGGCATGCTCGACGCCGCGCGACAGGGCATTGGCGCGGTAGAGCACGGCCATGTCGACGTATTTCTCGCCCTCGCGGTGCAGGTTCTGGATTTCTTCCACCAGGAAGCGGGCTTCCTCGCCGTCGTCATAGG
>CAIXFP010000460.1 GCA_903918705.1 uncultured Pseudomonadota bacterium | reverse complement strand
GAACAACCGATTGAACGTTTCCCAATCCAGCAATTTCGTCGTTCCCTGGAGTTCGATCAACAAGCTGGCCAACCGGTCATAGAAAACCTTGGCCTGACCGTTGTCGTGATTCTCCAACGCCCGCCGCATCTGTCCGTGGTCGTGATTGAAGATCGCCGTCACTATTTCGGCTGCTGTCTCCCGCGTGGTCTCTTCATCGCGGCAATCCTCCCTGAACTTGTCTAGCAATGCCTGCTGCATCAGGCGGTGAAATCGATAGTGTCCGGGGAGATTTTCTATCTCCTGTATGTAGGTGCGATGCTTGAACAGCAGGTTGAAGTCATGGAGGGCGTAGCCCGTGATTTGCCCCTCTCGTACCAGATGATCGAACAGGGACTTGTCATAATCCTGCGCGAACGCCAGAGACCGAAAAGCCTGACTCTGTTTTTCATTCATGTAGCGAAGAAAGCGCATCTGCAGCTCGGATGATCCGCGCCCGAGCATGTCGGTGATGAACTGTTCGCCGTGTTCTGCAATCATGGCGATAGCCAGATCAAGGGTGTAGGGATGGAATTTTCGTTGAGTGCCGGGGGCTGACTCATTGGCGGAAGCGAGAACGGCTTCAACGTTCTCTGCGACGCGCGACCCCAGCGAACCGGATTTCGGGTGACGGTCGCACCAGTCGACGATCTTTGCGATGAAGTCACGCGCGTCGTCCTCGGTCAATGCCTCCAGGAGGTGGTCATCGATCATTCCTTTCCAGATGTGTGTTCCCCACTGATCCACATAATGGTCCCAGTGCAGCTTTTCCCGGCCGAACAGGATCATGCCGACCCGCAGGTCGGGATCGTCCAGGATATCCGCAAACAGCTTCTGGATGCTCCATTGCAGGTCGTAGGTGTTTGAGCTGCCTTCGTTGTGTGCGTCGTACTGAATGCGCTCGAAGCCGTCAATCACCCGGCAAATCGCCTTCTTGGCTGCTTTCCGCAGGGAGTCCTGAATATCAGCGGCGAGAATGCTGGGGGCGAGCAACTCCAGTTCATGTACTGATTGGTTAACCAGTTCCTTGTCACCCAGTCTGTCTTGGAGTTTGCGTTCGTGCAGTTTCTTCTTAATGAACCCGTAAGCCTTCTTGGCGACTTCCAGTGCCTTGATGCCGGACGTGACGCTTTCGAGAATTTCGACATATTCGCTGAGTTTCTCGCTGACATCAGTTGCGGTGCCGACGAGACCCTCGATGTCAGACTTCAGGTTCAATTCCTGGTTGGGACTCGTCTTGCCCCACCAGGCCAGGTAGAGCAGGTCGAACAGGTTGGTCTTGATGCCAGCTCGGTGCAGCACGGGCCGGAAAGTGCTGCCGTAAAACTTCATCACCGGGTGGTCCGGTTTGAAGTTGCTGCTGTCGATGTCGTAGGTGATGCAATGCAGGCGGATCTCGGCTCCAGCCGCTTGCTGATGGGCAGCCCAACCGTTGATGGCCTTCGTTAGGAGGGTGCTCTTGCCGATGCCGCCAACGCCATAAAACGATAGCACCGGTTGGTCAATTTGGATGAAGGGTTCGACGCACAGCTTCTCGAACAGACCGGCGATCGCTTCTTGCTCGCCGATGCGGTCGGTGAAGATCTCCTGGGCCGAGGGTCGCTTGTCAGCCGACTGCGCGGGTCTGTTCGATCGTGATGCCATGCCTATGCTCCTTGCTCAGCGTTGCTGTGACATGCCCTCGAGGTCTATCGGTGTGGATGCCAGGAACTTTAGGACTCCACACGTCGGGGCGGATGCAGTTGCTGCAGAGGGCTCGTCAAGTTCCCACCCGCCATCAGCCTCATGGGCGTTATTCGTGTGGAGCTTATTCAACGACTACGACTAAACAGGTCGCGAACAGAACACCTATTGCCGTGGGTGTGTACACATGAACTCCGTGGTGTCAGCCATCAACCTGCCGACGCTGCGGGGATGGATCCTTCAAAATGCATGACCGTCCTATTCAACTTTCTTGATATTTCCCTTCTCATCCACGTAAATGCGGATGCTCTTATGACACATCTGGCATGAACCAACGCCAGAGCCGCCACGCGCAGTTGCTGTGGTAACGGTTGTCGTGCTGCCACACTTTGGGCAAGTGATCGTGAAGGTCGCGGACATGAAATCTCCATTTCGATGGATGGGAAGTACGCCATGCCTTATCGACACTGATTAGCTCGAGCTTTAACGTTCGGTCGGCGGAATCGCTTTTGAAATCCTTTGCCATAGGCGCCCACACTGCATGTCCAGCGGGATGAGGAAACCGCCTTCATCTTGCACTTCCTCGTGAATCCGCTCATCGGCATTACGGATCAGGGACGCT
>CAIXFP010000459.1 GCA_903918705.1 uncultured Pseudomonadota bacterium | reverse complement strand
GCCGATCATTTGAACTGGGCGGCAGCTTCATGCGCGCGAGCATCGATCTCGTATGGCGCACTGGCATAACCGAACTGGACGATCTGCTGCAGGTACATCGGCAGATATGCTGCGATTGAACCGGCTTGTTCGTACTGCTGCACGTGACGGCACTCGTGGGATAGCAAGCGTGGCGATTCATGGCCATGGCAGATGTAGATGCCGTGACCGAGGGTGAGGCCGATCATGTTTGGGCCCAGCAAACCCGTTTGCAATGCCGCCTGACGCAGCATTGGATCGGTTGGCAAGGGTAGCTGGGCAACATATGAGAGCCGGATTCGTTCCGGGTTCGCCACGCCTACCCGCCGCGCGAGCATCAAACCTTGCTCAGACAGGACCGTGCCCTGCGTGGCTATTTCTGCGGCACGCGCTTCTGCCCAGGCAATTGCCTTGGGGGTGATGAGTGGAAGAAGTTCAGCAAGATCGAAATTCATGGTGGTCATCAGCAGTAAGTGGCAAAACGCTTAACCAGGCAGCAGTTCCGCCCGCCGCGCATACAACGCATCGAACACCAACTCCAAATCGGAGTTGACGCCCCGCAGCCCCGAAACCACCTGCGCCGCCCACTCGAAATACGCCTGTTTGCGTTCCGCCGACCAATCCGCCGGCGGCGAAGCAAGGATGTCGCGCAGATTGCAGATCTTGTCGGCCAGCTTCACCAGTTTCGCCTGCGGCGAAGCCTGCGCGGCATGTTCGATCTGCAGGCGTTTCCGTTCCGACTTGGACAGCGATTTGTCGTCGCTGATCTCCAGCACGATGCCGGCCACCGTCTGCCCAAAGGTAATCCGCAGTTCGTCGGCCGTGGTTTCCGTATCCTCGATGGTGTCGTGCAGAAGCGCCGCGCACAGCACCTCCGCATCGCTCACGCCGCCTTCGTTGGCAAGCACATGGGCCAGGGCGATCGGGTGATTGATATACGGCGACGCATCGGCATCCTTGCGTCGTTGGTTCTTGTGCTTCTCGGCAGCAAACATGGCTGCACGGAGAACAACAGTTGTCGTCATCCCCATCATCGTCTTCCTCTATAAATCGCCATGACACCCGCAATCATCATCACCGAACAGCGCCTCGCTGATTCCCCAACCCAGCACCACCGCACCAACGATGCCCCAGAAGCCAAGCCCGGAGTCCCGCGCAGGTTGTGCAGTGGCCACAACAGAATTCGTGTTGCCTTCCAGCCAGACCTTCAATAGCTCAAGCTCCGGCGCGGCAGTCAGGTTCAAGACCAGGGGCAATTCCACCCGGCCAGTGATTGGAAGTCCACGTTTCCTGGCGGCAGCAAGTGGGTCGGCCAGCGTTTGCACCAATTCCCCGAGCCAGTTGCGTATCTCGACCAGGTTGTGGCGATACACATCCGCCAACAGATCGCGTCCCTCTTCATCGTCGACCAAGGCATCCAGCGACCTCACCTCCCGGTAATCGGCAATTAGGTCATCCAGCAATCCGTCGAATCTGGAAACCTCTTGATCCACCGTCTGCAAGTCGGCGACATCATTGTTGACGACCCTGGACATCAGCCGTTCAAGGTGATTTTCAATGCGCCTGGGCAGTTTGCGGAGTTTCTTCAGATGGTCGCGGACGGTGTCCACCATGTCTTCCATCTCGTCGAAATCGGTTTCGCGCACGGGAATGTGCCGATCAAGGTCGGATTCCAGTTTCATCCAGGTTTCCCGCATGGCTTCGCCCAGCAGGGTGATGCGGTGCGGAAGTAGCAGTTCATCGCTCATGACGATTTCCGCCGTTCCGAGATGGCAGCCGCGAGCACCGCGCGATCGCGCGCTCGGCCTGTGCTGTTGCTGGTCAAGCCGATCAACTCGTGGGCTTCTTCCTGCGTCGCCCAGCGGATCGAGGCGGTTTCCTTGTCATCCGGTGACACGCCGCCGCTGCCCGCTTCCGCCAACATCAGGAAATAGCGGTTGATCGTGGTGCCACCGGCAAATTCGCCGGGCAGCGGCGCCAGGATCTGCGCATTCACCCCGGTCTCCTCGAAGACCTCGCGCAGTGCGGTCTGCTCCGGCTTTTCGCCGGGGTCGGGCCGGCCTTTGGCGAAGGTCCAGACATAACCATCGAAATGGTTCTTCGGTTCCCGCAGCAGAACCTTGCCGGTCGGGTCAAACAGAATGCCGCCGTAGGCCACCTTCTTGCCGGGTGGAAGAGTGTCTCCCCAGGGCAATCCGGATTTGGCATGGGCGCTTGCTTCCTCCGGCATGTCGTAGAGGGCCTGCCAGACCTTGCCGTAGCGACTGGCCCGCGCCTTGCCCTGGCGGGCGGCGATTTCGTTCTTGAAGTTGCCGTAATTGATGTCCAGGGCGATCTTCCCCAACGCCGCTGCTAAATCGGCGTGGGACGTGGTCGCACGCCAGGGGTAGTCCGTTCCGCCCTTGGCCTGGATCGGCGACAACCCGGGGAGATAGCGCTCGCGCAAGGATTCGAGGTCGTGCTTCACACGGGCACGCACAGTCAGGAAGTCCGTCCCGGGCTTCTGGACGATGCTGAAAAAACCGATGTTGGTAAACAGCCACATGGTCATGCCTCCGTTGAGACCGATTTGTCGGGTTCGGTCAGGCCGTTATGAAAGAAAAGCACGGACGCGGCCATTGCAACCTGCAATTGGCAACGCGTATGAACGCACAACAGGGTTGACGACTGCTCGCGGATTCGGGGCTGGTTTATCAGCAATAAGATGGCGGCTTGCGGCGAACCGTTGAGTTCCACCCAACTCCATCCCCGTTTCCGCGACAGCCTTCACCCAAATCGTTGGCGACCTGTCAGGGTCGAAGTGGGCCGCGTCCGTGGTCGCTCACAGTCATCCGGCCAGCCGCGACAAGCTGGTCTGATCCGCCTCTCGGCGAAACTCACAACCCGGCAATGCGGGCGATATCCGTTGGCAAATCCAGTGACAGCGGGGTCTTGTTTAATTCGGCCAACTGGTCGGCCTGGGCATACATGTCGGCCGTCGCCGCCTCGGCACGGGCCTTCATCGCGGCCAGTTGTTCACCCGCCAGCAGCGCCACAGAGATCTTCGACTGCCCACGGTTATGCCACTCCTCGCTGCGGGACGGATATTTCACGTTCTTCAACTCCGCGATTTCCACCCGCTGCGCATCCTGTGCCCCTGCAATGGCGGTGAGCAGGTTTGCCCGTTTCTGTAACTTGTCGTATTCCGCCAAAGAACGACTGACACCTTTTCGTTCGTTTGCCTCACCCAATGCCTGCCGGATGTTGGTCACCACGTCCTGGATGAGCAGTGCCCTCTCCAGTTTGTCGAGACAGTCATCGCGATACAGCGCCAATCGGGTTTCCTGGGACTCGCCCAGGTACTCGGTCACACTAGTTTCGGTCAGCCCCTGCCGGGCTGACTTGGTCAGTTCGTTGAAATCCTTGGTCAGGCGTTCCGCCACCTTGTGCCAGCGGGTGAACGTACCCGTGTAGGTTTGCATGGTCATTTGCTTTGCCTTTGTTGCTTGTTTGCGTGCTGACCATGCTATGCACCCACAGGCTCAAATAGTGCGCCCCGTCTTTACTGCCCAAGAATTGTTTGTCTCAGCAGCACATCCATGCCGGTGTTGTTCGATTTGGCCTTCGCCGGCAACGTGCGTGCGACCTCGGCAAGCCGTGTGATTTCCGCCGCCAGGAAAGCGTCAATTTCCGGAATGGCCGGGCCAAGGCCGAGTTCACCTGCAGCCCGCTTCAGCACGAGCAGTTGGTCGATGGCGACGCACAAATCCGCATCTGTGACCGTTGCCTCGACTAGGCGGATGAATTCCATCGGTGCCATGCCACGTCCGGCTTCGATCCAGCGGCAGGCGAGCACCGGGCGCAGGACGTAGAGGTATTTCTTCAACCTGACCATTGGCCCATGCAGATAGCCACGCCAGTTGTTCTGTGCCGTGTGCAGGTAGTGGTGGAAACATGCGATAGGGGAATAGTGCTCCTCGGCCAGCGCGCGGATAGCGGCGAGAAATTCGGTATCCACCCGATAGCGGATCGGTGAGTTGAGCCATTCCAGCAATACCGGGTTGCCCTTCCGCATCAGGCGCAGGGCTTTGCGCAGTTCCCAGCCGTTGATGTCCAGGTCATCGACGATGGGCAATTCGATCACATCGCGCTGTTCGCCGACGCTCAGGTACCAATCCAGAGGGTGAACATAGAGAAAGCGCACATCCCAGTCGCTGTCGGGAGATGCGAAGCCCCAGGCACGGCTGCCCGACTCACAAGCGTAAAGGATGTGGACACCGTGTTCGTCCTCGGCTGCAACGAGGCGGGTGGCGATTTCGGATTCAGGATCGGTCATTGGGTATGCAGCCTCGATCAGCCCTTCACACACACCACCTGCTTCAAGGTGTGCACCACCTCGACCAGATCAGACTGGTTTGCCATGACCGTGTCGATGTCCTTGTAAGCGCCAGGAATTTCGTCAACCACGCCTTTGTCTTTGCGGCAAATCACGCCTTCAGTCTGGGTCGCCAGATCGGCCTCGTTGAACTGCTTTTCCGCCTGGGTACGACTCATCTTGCGGCCTGCACCGTGAGCGCAGGAGCAGAAGCTGTCCTTGTTGCCCTTGCCGCGCACGATGTAACTCCGCGCCCCCATGCTGCCGGGGATGATGCCGAGGTCACCGTCGCGCGCCCGGATCGCGCCCTTGCGGGTAACCCAGACGTTGGCGTTGAAGTGGTGTTCCATCGCCACGTAGTTGTGATGGCAGTTGACCACTTCATCGGTGATTGCGAAGGGGGGTAAGTGGCGGCGCAGGGCGGCGAGCACCAGGGCCAGCATGGTGTCGCGGTTGGCGGCGGCGTATTCCTGCGCCCAGTGCACCGCCTCGACGTAGTCGTCGAAGTGCGCGCTGCCTTCCGGGAAATAGGCCAGGTCGCGGTCGGGCAGGTTGATGAAGAAACGCTCCATGTCGCGGCGGGCCAGGTCGATGAAGTAGCTGCCGATGGCGTTGCCGATGCCCCGGCTGCCGGAGTGCAGCATCACCCAGACCCGGTTGGCCTCGTCCAGGCAGACTTCGATGAAGTGGTTGCCGCCGCCCAGGCTGCCCATCTGCACGATCCAGTGGTTTTCCTTGGCGAAGCGCTTAGTGATGTCGGGGTGCCGGGCGACGATGGCGCGTAAACGTGCGTCGAGCGGCAGTGCTTCGTCGTAACGGGCGGCTTTCTCCAGATGGCCGGCCATGCCCACCGGTACGTCGCGGCTGATCTGGTCGAACACCCGCTGCAAGGATTTTTCATCGATCTCGTTGGCGGTGAGCGAGGTGCGCACCGCCGCCATGCCACAGCCGATATCGACGCCGACGGCGGCGGGGATGATGGCCTTGTGGGTGGCGATGACCGAGCCGATGGTGGCGCCGATCCCCATAT
>CAIXFP010000458.1 GCA_903918705.1 uncultured Pseudomonadota bacterium | reverse complement strand
TCGATTTCACCATCACCGCCAACGGCACCTCGGTCGCCGTCAGCGATCCCGCCAAGACCCGGGTGATGGTGCTGCGCTCCTCCTGCAACCAGTGCCACAACCAGCTCCAGGCTCACGGCACCACCGGGCGCATCGATCCGCAAATCTGCGTGCTCTGCCACAACCCCGGCACCACCGACCCCAACAGCGGCAACGTGCTGGACTTCAAGCAGATGATCCACAAGATCCACGCCGGCCGTTCCCTGGCCAATGGCTACCAGGTGTGGGGTTATCAGAACGCCCTGAGCGATTTCAGCAACGTGGGTTTCCCCCAGGATCTGCGCAACTGCAGCAAGTGCCATAACGGCACCGCCAGCAGCGACCCCAATGTGGCCGCGGTCACCCCGCAGGGCGACTACTGGAAATCCCAGGCGAGCCGGGAAGCGTGCCTGGCCTGCCACGACGATTACAAGACGCCCACCTCGGGCTGGTACACCACCCACATCACCAACCTGAAGCTGGCCGCCACGCCGGATGCCCTGCCCGACAACATGTGCAAGGGCTGCCACTTCGACGGCACCAACATCGGCCCGGCCCAGGTCCACTACAACCAGATCCAGGCCGACGCCGCGAAATACCAGTTCAATTTCGACGCGCCGCCCAGCTACAACGCCACGACGCGGATGGTGACCCTGAAGTATTCCATCACCGACCCGACCAACCACAACCAGGCCTACGACCTCAAGGCCGACTGCACCGGCGCCTGCACCAGCGCCAACAAATTCGGCAACGTGTCCATCACCATCGGTTCCCTGACCCTGGTGGGAGCGCCGGCCTCCATCGCCGACTTCACCAGCAGCAGCACCACCAAGGTGGCGGCCGCGACCGGGACGGATGACGGCACCCACCACTACACGGTGACTACGCCCGCCCTGCCCAACACCGGCGCCGCCCAGCCCCACGGCACCGCCCGCGCCCTGAGCTACGGCCAGGTGCTGGAGGCGCAGCTTGACCCGGTGACGCGCGCGCCGGTCGCCCCGGCGGCCAACGTGAACGTGCCCATGCGCAACCAGCCCTACGACTTCTCCCTGGACGGCACCGGCGCACCCCGCCGCGTGGTGGTGGCCGACGCCAAGTGCGAGGCCTGCCACGGCCTGCTGGGCACGGCCTCCGGCTCCAACACCCTGGCCAATGCCTTCCACGGCGGCGCCCGCAACTCCGTGGCCGCCTGCCCCGTCTGCCATGACGCCAACCGGCTCTCCAGCGAAGTCACCGCCGGTGGAGTGGCCTACAACGAGTCGTTCCAGTTGAAGCGCATGATCCACGGCATCCATTCCGCCGGCGTCGCCGCCGAAGGCAAGTGGACCGGACGCGAGAATCCCTTCATTCATGGCGACATGACGCCGACCGCGACGAACCCCGGCACCGACTACTCCGTGGATGTGAAGTACCCCGGCATCCTGTCCGACTGCAACACCTGCCATGCCAACGGCTCGTTCCTGCATGACGCCGGCGTGCTCGGCACCAATGTCCACAGCAATACCACGGTCAAGACCGCGGACAACCTGAACGACCCGCTGTTCAACAACGTGATGTCGCCGAAAGCCTCCAGTTGCGCCGGCTGTCATGACGCAGCAAGCACCCTGCAACACATGGTCGATGCCGGGAGCGCCCGATTCGGCACCGCCAGCGGCATCGGCGGCTCGGTGTCCGCGATGCTGGCGGCGGGGGGCTCGGCCAACGTGGTCTGGACCGGCGGCACGACCCAGGCGGACATGCTCGGCGGCAAGGTGTTCGAGTCCTGCGACGGCTGCCATGCCCAGGGGGGCATCGCGGACATCACCGCGGCCCATGCCCTCGGCACCGGCAACAGCGATTAGGCCGGGCGGGATGCCGAATAGCCATGACGGATTGGGCGCGGGGGCCGCGTCAACCCCCGCTTCGGTTGCGTGGGGTGGGAAGTGCGGCTACGCTGCGTGGCTTGCGCGCCATACCGGCAGGCAGCGTGCGGCCCACGCCCATGAGTCTTCAGTCATTTTGAATCTTGGATACGAACAGGATCGCGACAATGCGCATGCTTGAAAAAATTATCACATCAGGGACGGCGGTGTTCGCCCTGATCCTCGGCGTGGCCGGGTCGTCGCCGCTTCTGGCGGCGGACCAGGAAGGGGCTCCCAAGAACGCGGTGCCCTATGTCCACATGAACTTAGAACAGCAGGCCGCCGGCGTCGCCCGGGTGCAAGGGGCGAAATTCAGCAAGGAAGGGGCGCAAACCTGCGTCGGCTGCCATGACGATAGCAACCCCTATCCGATCTACCCGATCTTCAAGACCAAGCATGCGACCCTGTCCGACGACCGCACGCCCTTCTCCCACGAGAACAAGCAGTGCGAGGCCTGCCACGGCCCCGGCGCCCTCCACGCCAAGGCGAAGAAGAGCGAGAAACGGTCGGGCACCATCATCAATTTCGGCAAGCATGCCTGGACCCCGGTGAAGGATCAGAACGACAAGTGTTTGGCCTGCCACCAGACCCATCAGCGCATCGAGTGGAAAGGCAGCACCCACGAATTCAACGACGTGGCCTGCGCCTCCTGCCACACCATCCACGTGGCCAAGGATCCGGTGCTGGATCGCCAGGAACAGGCCAGGATCTGCATGACTTGCCACACCAGCCAGAAGGCCAAGTTCTATGAGCTTTCCCACCACCCGGTGCGGGAAGGGCAGATGGCGTGCAGCGAATGCCACAACGTCCACGGCGAGAACGGCACCGGCCTGAGGATCAAGGCGACCTCGCGGGAAAAATGCGTGTCCTGCCACGCCGACAAGCGCGGCCCCTTCCTCTGGGACCATGCCCCCGCCGCCGAGGATTGCACCCTCTGTCATGACCCCCATGGCTCCAACCAGCCGGCCCTGCTGAAGAAGCGGGTGCCACAACTGTGCCAGGAATGCCACTCTCCCAGCGAACACTCGGCCAACAACCTGCTGGGCGGCTCCCAACTGGGCAACAGCGCCTACTTGCAGGTCAAGGGGTGCCTGAATTGCCACAACCAGGTCCACGGTTCGAATCATCCTTCCGGCGCCAACCTGTTGCGCTGAAGCTCGATGATCCCTATCCGGCATGAAACGATGAACAGTCATTCCCGCAAGCAGATCGAGGAAGCAGGAAATGTCCAATAGCAATTTCCCCATCAAATACGCGCTGCTGGTGGCGGCGCTCATGCAAATCCTGCCGCTCACGGCTGACGCGGCGAAGGCCGACAAGGACGACGACGACTCCAAGATCTGCGACGACTGCCCCGACTACAGCGGCTGGTCCGGCTGGGTCGAAGGTGGCGTCGCCAGCCAGAACAAGGACGACTACCACTTCGGCCGCTATACCGGCTACGAGAAGAGCGGGGGAACCCTGGTGGCCGACGGCGACGTGCGTTATCGCGGCAAGGATGGCCGCTACGCCGACATCAAGGCGGTGGATCTGGGGGTGAATTCCCGCGACCTGGTGGTGGGCGGCGGCAAGCAGGGCAGCTACGGAGTGGCGGCCGAATACGACCAGATTCCCAACTATCGCAAGCAACTGCCCGCGGCCGACCTGAAAACCGAACGGGACCGCACCGGCGTCAAGTTCAGCATGGTGTCCGGCAAGGAATGGGAGGTGACCGGCCATTATCGCCACGAGACCAAGGACGGTACCCGGGACGTGGGGACGACCTTCGGCTTCAACTATCCGTCGACGACACCGGGCGTGTCGCTGCAAGCGGCGGTCATCGCGGCCCCGGTGCATTACCAGACCGACGATTTCGGCCTGGAGGTGAATTACAAGGGCGCCAAGCTCCAGGCCCAGGTCGCCTATGCCGGCTCCCTGTTCAAGGATGGCCAGACTTCGATCAGTTCCGCCGCCTCGGCGGCCAATCCCGGTCTCATTGCGGATGCCCCGGACAACCAGTCGCACCAGATCAGCGGCCTGCTCGGCTACCAGCTGTCCGACATCACCCGGGTCGGCGCCAAGCTGGCCCTGGGGCAGATGACCCAGAACCAGTCCTTTCTGGCCGCGGCCGCCACCGGCGATACCGGAATCAGCGCCGCCAACCCGCTGCCGGCGTCCAGCCTGAACGGCAAGGTGAACACCACCCTGGCCAGCGTCGACATCAATTCCCGCCCCAGCAACCGGCTCCGCCTGGACGCGAGTTATACCTATAGCGACCGCGACAACACCACGCCCGTCAATACCTACGGCACCGTGAACGTGAATGGCGTGAACGTCGACGTGCAGAACCGGCCCTACAGCTTCACCCAGAAGATGTTGCGCACCAAACTGGGCTACAAGGTGTCTTCCGATACCGATGTGTCGGCGGGCTTCGATTACGATGACATGAGCCGCACCTACCAACAGGTTCAGGAAACCAAGGACAAGACCCTCTGGGGCAAGGTCAAGCTGCGTCCAACCGACATGGTGGAAACCACCTTCAAGTATTCCTACGCGCAGCGCGACGCCTCCAGTTACGACGCCGCGATGAACCAGAATTCACCCTTCCCGGAGTCGGTGAACCCCTTGATGAAGGCCTTCGAGCTGGCGGACCGGAATCGGGAAAAGGTGGGCCTGGATCTGTCCGTTACCCCCACGGAGAAGCTCTCCCTCAGCCTGGGCATCGACTAC
>CAIXFP010000457.1 GCA_903918705.1 uncultured Pseudomonadota bacterium | reverse complement strand
TGAGCGCAGCGAACCGCATCAACCACGGTTGCACTATTTGATGCGGTTCGCTGCGCTCACCACATCCTACGTGGGCTAGCCGTAGCCCGTAGGGTGCGCCGTGCGCACCGATCCACTTCCGGTGCGGGCGCATCCTACTTCTTGGCGCGCGGCTTCTTCCGCGCCAGCCCCTGTTTCCCCACCCAGTCCGCCGCGAACTGGCGCGCCACCCGGCCGGAGCGGCCGCCCCGGGAAATCGCCCAGTTGACTGCCTCCTGCTGCATCGCTGCCGTGGCGCTGCCGCCGAGGGCCGCCACCCAGGCGGCGACGATGGCCAGGTAGTCGTCCTGGCTGAACGGCCAGAAGGTGAGGGTCAGGCCGAAACGGTCCGACAAGCTGATCTTTTCCTCGATACTTTCCGCCGGCCGCACCTCGCCGCCCTGGTGGCTGGTGGCCTCGTTCTCGGCGAAGTATTCCGGCATCAGATGGCGCCGGTTGGATGTCACGTAGATCAGCACGTTGTCCGGCAGGCCCGCCACCGAGCCGTCCAGGGCGGCCTTCAGCGGCTTGTAGGCGGCGTCCCCCGGCTCGAAGGAAAGGTCGTCGCTGAACAGGATGTAGCGCCAAGGCTGGTTTTCCAGGTGGGCGGTGATGTCCGGCAGGTCAATCAGGTCGTCCTTGTCCACTTCCACCAGGCGCAGCCCCTGCTTGGCGTGGCGCGGCAGCAGGGCCTTGATCATGGAGGACTTGCCGCAACCGCGGCTGCCGGCCAGGAGCACGTTGTTGGCGGGCAGGCCCTTGATAAACTGGCGCGTGTTGCGCTCCAGGGCCGCCTTCTGCTCGTCGATGCCAGTCAGCGCCTCCCAGGGTGGGCAGTTGAGAGTGGTCACCGGCAGCAGCATGCCGCGCCCGCCACCCAGGCCCATCTGGCGGCGCCAGCGGCAGGCCAGGGTGGTGCGCCAGTCCACCCGCGCCGGCAGCGGCGGCAGCCAGGCATCCAGGCGCACCAGGAGGTCGTTGCCGCGGGCCACCAGCAGGGCCAGTTCAGGGCTGACCTGGTAGGAAGTCGAGTCGTCTTCTTCTTCGTAATCGCCGTTCATGGTTTATTACCGTAGCGCCGGCGCCTCGCCGGCTTCGTACTTCTGATCAGGCCCACGAGCCGGCGGGACGCCGGCGCTACAGGTTACGTGCGGTATTCCGCGTTGATCTTCACGTAGTCATAGGAGAAGTCGCAGGTCCACACCGTGGCCACCGTATTGCCCCGGGCCAGGTCCACCCGCACCGCGATTTCCGGCGCAGCCATCACCCGCGCCCCCTCCTCTTCCCGATAGGACGCGGCGCGCCCGCCCTGCTCCGCCACCAGCACGTTGCCCAGCCAGAGGCGGATGCGGTCCACGTTCAGGTCGGCGATCCCGGCATAGCCGATGGCCGCCAGGATGCGGCCCAGGTTGGGGTCGGAGGCGAAGAACGCGGTCTTCACCAGGGGCGAGCGGGCGATGGCGTAGGCCACCTGCTTGCATTCCGCCTCGTCGCGGCCGCCTTCGATGCGCACTTCCATGAACTTGGTGGCGCCCTCGCCGTCGCGCACGATGGCTTGGGCCAACTGGATCATCACCTCGGTGACGGCGGAGCGCAGGGAGTCGAAGCGGGAATCGCCGTCGTCCATGATTACCGGTGCAGCGGTGCTGCCGGTGGCGATGAGGATGCAGGAGTCGTTGGTGGAGGTGTCGCCGTCCACCGTGATGCAGTTGAACGACTTGTTCACGGCGTGGCGCAGGATGGCTTCCAGGGCCTCGCAGGACACCGGCGCGTCGGTGGCGACGAAGGACAGCATGGTGGCCATGTTGGGATGGATCATGCCGGAGCCCTTGGCGATGCCGGTGAGCGCGAATTCCACGCCGTTCAGGGCAACCTTGCGCGAGGCGGCCTTGGCGACGATGTCGGTGGTCATGATCGCCTCGGCCGCCGCCGCCC
>CAIXFP010000456.1 GCA_903918705.1 uncultured Pseudomonadota bacterium | reverse complement strand
GAAGAGGCCGCCCATGACGACGACAATCCAAACTTCGTTCCCATCCCAAACGGGACCAATGGCGTTGAGACAGATCCGCCGCTGAGTATCGTCTTTCGCAAAGAGATGGAGCGCGCCCACACCCAGGTCAAAGCCATCGAGGACGCAATAGGCAAGGAGAGCAAAACCCATGAGCACCTACGTCATCGGCGACATCCAGGGTTGCCACGAGGCGCTGGAAGCGCTGCTTGCCGCCCTGAATTTCGATCGCGCCCGTGACCGTGTCTGGATCACCGGCGACCTGGTCAACCGCGGCGAGGATTCCCTGGCCGTGCTGCGCTGGTGCATGGCCCACGACGACAGCGTGGTGGCGGTGCTGGGCAACCACGACCTGCATCTGCTGGCGGTGGCGGGGGGCTACGTGGCGCCGCACCGCAAGGACACCCTGGACCTGATTCTGCGCGCCCCGGACCGCGACGAACTGCTCGACTGGCTGCGGCGGCGCCCCATGCTGCACCGCGAGGGGGAATGGCTGATGGTCCATGCCGGCTTGCCGCCGGAGTGGGGCGCGGAGGCCGCCCAACTCCATGCCGGGGAATTGGAACGGGCGCTGCGCGGGCCGCATTGGCGCGCTTTCCTGAAGGACATGTACGGCAACGAGCCGCGCCGCTGGAGCCCGCTGCTGGCCGGCCAGGAGCGCCTGCGCTTCATCGCCAACGCCCTGACCCGCACCCGCTACCTGCACGTGGACGGCAGCCTGGAGTTCCAGCACAAGCTGGGCCTGGAAACGGCGCCGGACGATCTGGTGCCCTGGTTCGACTTCCCCAACCGCAGGAGCGGCGACGTCCGCATCCTGTTCGGACACTGGTCCACCCTGGGGCTGCTGGTGCGGGAAGACGTGGTGGCGCTGGATACCGGTTGCCTCTGGGGCGGGGCGCTGACCGCCTTCCGCCTGGAAGACGAGCAGTGTTTCCAGGTGCGCTGCCAGGCGCGGCAGAAAACGTAGGTTGGGCTGAGGTACGAAGCCCAACAATAGCGTCCCGGGTCGGGGGTGTTGGGCTTCCTGGCATCAGCCCAACCTACGATTGCAGCTCCGCCCGCACCGCCGCCTCCGTGGCCCGCGCCAGGTCGCGGCGGGCCAGGCCGGTGCCGGCAATGGGCGGCAGGAAGGTCACTTCCGCCCGCACCCCCTTGAGCTTCAGGATTTTCTTCAGCGACTGGGCCAGGTTCATCTGGCCGTAATACGCGACTTCGCCACAGGGCGAGCCATCGAGATTGCGGTAGCGGATGCACACCGGCCAGACCCGCGTCCCGGCTTCCACCGCCGGCTGGAACAGGGACGGGAAGAAGGGCAGGAGGCCACCGCCGTCGGAGGTGGTGCCTTCCGGGAACAGGGCCAGGCACTCGCCCGCACGCAAATGCCCGGCCATGAGCTGGTTCACCCGCATGGCGTCGGATTTCTTCTCGCGCACCAGGAATACCGTGCCGGAAGCTTCGGCGAACATGCCGAAGATGGGCCAGTCGCGCACCTCGGCCTTGGAGATGAAGCGAGCCGGCAGCAGACTGTGCAGCAGGTGGATGTCCAGCCAGGAGACGTGGTTGGCGGCGATCAGGGCGCCCTTCGGGTCGGGCAACTCGCCCGTCACCCGCACTCGGATCGCCAGGATGGCCAGAAGTTGCGCGGCCCAGTGCGTCACTTGTTGCGCCCGCGCCGCACGGTCGAGGCCGGGAAAGCGCAGCAGGACGATAAAGATGCCGGCCAGGATATGGCCGGCAAGACGCAGGGATTTCACGGTGGGCGACAGCATGCCGGCATTGTAGCGCCGGCCCCCGGCCAGTTCTGCCGCCGCCAGTTCCAGGCTCACGCCTGCTTGAGGAAGTGGCGGGCGTAGGCCGGGTTGAGGTTCTTCATGGGCAGCAGGATGGGCAGGTCGGCGGTGTTGAAATCCGGATCCCAGGCCGGCTCGCCGCAGACGTAGGCGCCCAGGCGCAGATAGCCCTTGATCAGGGGCGGCACCATTGGGGCGGGGTTGCGCTCCAGGGATTCCAGGGGGAGCGGGCAGCGCGGGAAGACGCGCCATTCGATGGGCGCCAGGTGGGTCTGGCGGGTGGCGTGCCAAATACCGGCGGCGTTGTGGCCGCCGTCGGCCATGCCGATGCTGGCGCAGCCGATCAGGTAATCGTGGCCGCTTTTCAGCATGTAGCCGGCCAGACCGGCCCACAGGTGGGTGATGACGCCGCCGCTGCGGTGCTCGGGATGCACGCAGGAGCGGCCCAGTTCCACCATGCGCGGGCGCAGGTGCTGCAACCGGGTGAGGTCGAATTCGCTTTCCGAGTAGTAGCTGCCCAGGCGCTTGGCGGCGACGGGACTCAGGATGCGGTAGGTGCCCACCACCTCGCCGCTGTCCGGGTCACGCACCAGCAGGTGCTCGCAATGGGCGTCGTAGAGATCGATGTCGAGGCCCGGTTCCGGGGTGGCCAGGCGCGCGCCCAGTTCCTCGGCGAACACCTTCCAGCGCAGGCGCTGCGCTTCGCGGACCTCGTCCTGATGCCGCGCCATGGCGACGTGAAACTGCTTGCGGGTCTTGCCTTCCTGTCCGATGCGTTCCTGGAGCATGGGTTTTCCTTCTCTTTGCGGTGGTGCGGCAAAGGTAGGAAAACCCCGTTACCCCGCTGTGACAGGGCGATGAAGAAATGGTGACGAGCCCTCGCGACGAGGGAGTTGCAGGGCCGTAGGCTGGTCAAAGCGCGGCGTGCCCAACATTGCGACTTCAGGCGTAGCGCCGCAGCCGCAGCGAGAACTGGGAGAGGGCTTCGATGCCGCTGTCCTCGGCGCGCTGGCACCAGTCCTGCAACTGTTTCACCAGTTGCTCGCTGCTGGCGGTGGAGCGGCCCCACAGGGCGACGAGTTCCTGGCGCATCCGGTACACGGTTTCCAGGCGCGGGCTCTGGGCCAGCAGCGTCTGCAGGGTCAGTCGCTCGTCGGCCTTGAGGTCGGCCAGATTACGGTTGAACCAGGCGCGCGCCTGCTTCAGCGCGATGCCATCGGGCAGGCTGGCGCGCAGCTTGGCCAGTTCCTCCGCATAGGTGCGCCGCATGCCGCGGGCGTAGCGGGTGAGCACGTCGTAGCGGTGGGTGACCACGCTGTTGAGCAGGGCGGCGTCGCAGAAGTGCTTGATCTCGCCCCAGCGCACTTGCGGCGCGATCTTCTTGACCGTGGCCAGCCCCAGCATTTCCAGGGCGCGGATGTAACCCCAGCCCAGGTCGATCTCGTACCAGCGGTTGGAGAGTTTGGCGGAACTGCCGTAGGCGTGGTGGTTGTTGTGCAGTTCCTCGCCGCCGATGAGGATGCCCCAGGGCACGATGTTGGTGCTGGCATCGTCGCAGGCAAAGTTGCGGTAGCCGTAGTAGTGGCCGGCGCCGTTGATGACGCCGGCGGCGAACACCGGCATCCAGAGCATCTGCACCGCCCAGATGGTCAGCCCGATGGGGCCGAACAGGATCAGGTCGATGGCCAGCATGAGGACGATGCCGAGGTTGCGGCGACCGCTGTAGACATGGCGTTCCAGCCAGTCGTCCGGGGTGCCGTGGCCGTAGCGTTGCAGGGTGGCGGGGTCGGCGGCGGCGGCCCGGTACAGCTCCGCGCCTTCCAGGAGGACCTTGCGGATGCCGAGGACCACCGGGCTGTGGGGATCTTCCGCGGTCTCGCAGCGGGCGTGATGCTTGCGATGGACGCTGACCCATTCCTTGGTGACCGCGCTGGTGGTGAGCCACAGCCAGAAACGGAAGAAATGGCTGGCGGCGGGCGACAGGTCGAGGGCGCGATGGGCCTGGGCGCGATGCAGGAAGATGGTGATGCTGGCGATGGTGACGTGGGTCAGGGCCAGGGTGATCAGGACATGGCCCCACCAGGGCAGGTGGATCAGGCCGTTGCAACAAGCGTTCATGCCAGCCTCGCTGGAGTTGTGGTGGGGGCAGTGTCCGCTTCCCGCGCCATGTGGACAACCCGTTGCGGAAAGGGGATTTCGATGTCTTCCCGCTGGAAGCGTTCCCAGATTGCCCAGTTGATGTCGGAGCGCAGCTTGTTCATGCCGTCTTCCGGATGGTCGATCCAGAACACCAGATCCAGGTTGATGCCGTTGTCGCCGAAACTGGTGAGCTGCACCTGGGGCTTCGGTTCGCTCAGATGGAGACTCACCGAATCCAGGGCTTCCAGCATGAGTCGCTTCACCTGGGTGAGATCGCTGCCGTAGGCCACCTGCACCGGCAGCATGATGCGGTTGTCGCGGTTGGCCAGGGTGTGGTTGACCACCGCCGTGGTGATCAGGGTGTCATTGGGCACGATGTTTTCCGTGCCGTCGTGGCTGCGGATCACGGTGTAGCGGGTGGCGATTGCCGTGATCTCGCCGTAATAGCCGCTCACCGTCACCATGTCGCCGATGCGGATGGACTGCTCCAGCAACAGGGTGAAGCCGGAGACATAGTTGGCGGCGATCTTCTGCAGGCCCAGCCCCAGGCCGACGCCGAAGGCGCCGCCGAACACCGAGAGCACGGTTATGTCGATGCCCACCAGGGGCAGGGCGATGAGCACCGCCAGCACCAGGAGCAGGCCGTTGAGGGTCTTGGTGATGGCCAGGCGCAAATTGTTGTTGCCCGGCATGGCCGTCATCAGGCGCGATTCGATCACCTTCGACAGCCACAGGGCCAGGGTGAGCAGGGCCGCCGGGGTGAGCAGGCCCACCATCAGGGTGTACAGGGAGAGATGCTGTTTACCGACGTTGAAACCGATGCCGTCGAGGGCGGCGATCACCGCGTTCAGGTAGCCGGTGACATACAGCGCCATGCCGGCCAGCACCAGCCAGGACACGGCCCGTTGCACCGCCAGCAGGCCGCGTCCGGTCTTGAACACGCGCTGCAGCAGGTGCAGCGCGGCCTGGATGGCGAAAAACGAGCCCAGCAGCGGCAGCACCAGGTTGAGCAGGTGCACCGCCTGCCACGGCGCCAGGATCGCCCGGCCCACCAGGACCATGGGCAGCAGCAGGCCGGGAAATACCAGCCGGTGCCATTCCGCATGGCTGATGTGCATCAGCAGGTGTTTGCTGTCGCGGCGCGCCGCATGCCCGCGCAACTGATTCATCAGCAGCCAGGCCGGCACGGCCAGACCCAGCAACATGGCCAGTTCCAGCAGCATGGCCCGGTTGCCCAAATTCTGGGCGAGGTTGAGCAGCAGGTTTTCGATGTGGGCGGAGTGGTTCATGGGTTGTAGCGCCGGCGGCTTGCCGGCGTCCGGAAAATCGCCGGCGAGCTGCCGGCGTTACAGGATCAGCACTGTTCCCAGGGCAGCCCGTCGAAGCGCCAGCCGTTGTGGGTGGAACGCCGGTGGTTATCGTCCAGTTCGCCCTCGAAGCCGTAGAGCACGTTGTACACGTCGGAAAAGCCGTTCTTCTCCAGGAACTCGCCGGCCTCCTTGGAGCGGTTGCCGGAGCGGCAGATCAGGAGCACCGGGCGATGGTGGGAGGCGGCCATGCGCACCTGGCCCAGGAAATGTGGATTGATGTCCCAGTTGATGCCCTCGTACCAGGGGATGAGGATGGCCCCCACCGGGTGGCCGACGAACAGGAATTCGAACTCGGAACGGCAGTCGATGAACACCGCGTCGGTGTGGGCCTGGAGAAAGTCGTGGGTTTGCTGGGGGGTCAGATGCTGCATGCTGGTCTCCTCTTCCCTCCCCCACCGGGGGAGAGGGAACTACAGTTGATAAGGCGAAAAAACTACGAATAAATCCCGAACGGATCTTCCGGATCGATGCCGTCCATGAACGGTTTTTTTCGGTCGCGGTGGGTCATCTGATACATGCAGCCCATCCAGT
>CAIXFP010000455.1 GCA_903918705.1 uncultured Pseudomonadota bacterium | reverse complement strand
TTCGACGAGGTGGAATGGGCCTGGCGCGTGGTGGACCCCATCCTCAAATCCTGGGCTCAGGAGCGAGATTTCATCCACACCTACGCCGCCGGCGGCTGGGGGCCTATCGAGGCCAACCGGCTGTTCGACGGCGAGGATACGGAGTGGCGCAACGCGGTGTGAGGGGCGCCCTGCCCGGGCCGATGCTTCTGCCTGCCGCGTTATCCCGGCAGCAAAACGGTTGACCGCTTCCCCATGCCCTCCCTATCCTGCGCAATCCATTTCAGGAGTTGCTTATGAACACCCCCGATCTCGCCAAGACCATGCATTCCATCATCCAGCGCATCGCCACCGGCCCGGAGCTGTCGAAAGACATCTCCATGGAAGAGGCCCGGCTGGGCATGCGGGCGATTCTGGAAAACGCCATCGACCCGGTGCAGGCCGGCATCTTCTTCATCGCGCTACGCATGAAGCGGGAGAGCAACGACGAATTCAAGGGCATCCTCGACGCCATCCTTGACGCCACCCAACGGGTGACCGCGGCAGTGGACGAGGTGGTGGACATCGCCGATCCCTACGACGGCTACAACCGCTGTCTGCCCGCCGCCCCCTTCCTGGGGCCGCTGCTGGCGGAACTGGGGGTGGCGACGGTGTGCCACGGACTGGAAGCAGTGGGGCCGAAATATGGCGCCACCGCCCGCCATGTCTTGCGCGCCGCCGGCGTCCCGGTGGATCTGGCGCCGCAAGATGCCGCCGCCCGCCTGGCCGACCCGGAACTGGGCTGGACCTACATCGACCAGGCCAGCTTCTGCCCAACGCTGCACGGCCTGATTCCCCTGCGCACCAAGATGATCAAGCGCCAGGCCATCACCACGGTGGAAACCCAGGCCCGGCCGATAGCCGGCCGTAGCAAGACCCATCTGGTCACCGGCTACGTGCACAAGCCCTATCCGCCCATCTACGCCATGCTGGCGCGCCATGCCGGCTTCGACTCGGCGCTGCTCGTCCGCGGCGTCGAGGGCGGCGTGATTCCCTCGCTGCGCCAGCCCGGCAAGGCCAGCCGTTATGAGAACCACGGCGAGGAATACGAGATCGACTTCGACCCGGCCGCCCTCGGCATCGCGACGGTCCATCGCGCGGTACCGCTGCCGGAACACCTGCCCAAGATCGAGCGGGCCGATGAAGTCGCCATCGCCGTGGACATCGCCGCCACCGCCCAGGCCGCCGCGGCAGCCGGGCTGGCCGCGCTGCGCGGCGAGAAGGGCGCCACCTATGACTCGCTGGTACTGGGGGCCAGCCTGATCCTGCACCATCTCGGCCGCGCCGCCGCCCTCCCGGCCGCCGCCGACCAGGTGCGCGCCGCGCTGGACTCCGGCCGCGCCGCGGCGCGTGTGAAGTAATGGCCTGGATCAACGTCGCCCGCGCCGATGAACTCGGCGTCGGCCAGATGAAGCGCATCGCTCCGGCCGGCAAGCCCTTGTTGCTGGTCAACGCGGAAGGGGAGCATTTCTGCGTCGACGAGATGTGCAGCCACGAGGACTATTCCCTCTGGTTTGGCTGCATCAAGGGTCGCCGCATCAAATGCTCGCTGCACGGCAGTTATTTCGACCTGGCCACGGGCGCGCCCAGCAACGAACCGGCCGACTGCCCGCTGGCCACCTATCCGGTGAAAGTGGAGGACGGCGCGGTGTGGGTGGACGCCGGCTGAGCCACCCGCCGCCGGCTCAGTTTTCCGCCACCAGATGGCGGCCGTGGCACCACCCCACCAGATCCACCACGCCATTGGACTCGTCGAGGACATCCACCTTCCACCACAGGCCCTGCTGTTCCAGCGCCTGAACCCGGGTGCCGGCGCGGATCGGGCTGCCGGGCAGGGCCGGGTGCTCGGTGCCGGGACCGCCGCGCACGGTCAGCATGGCGCGGGCGACGAATATCGGCGGACTGTCTTCCTTCTGCCCGAACAGGGTGCCGCGCAGATGTTCCAGCGGGAAATCCGGCCCGGGATCCAGGCAGCGACCGGGAGAGATGTCGTCGTGACCGATGACGTCTTCCAGCCCGTAATGGTTGATCAGCGCCTGGGACACCGCGAAAGCCGACTCGATCTGTTGCGGGGTGTAGGTTTGCCAGCCGCTGGGCGGCATCCCATGGCTTTCGTGTTTGTGCCGGTCGACCCGCACCTGGTCGTCCGGGATGATGATCTTCAGCGGCGACACCCACTTGCCGGCGATCTGGTCGAGACGCCCGGCATTATCCAGCTCGATGCCGATGGAATGCTGGTTGAGGCCGTTCACGTTCTGCCAGCTGGAGATGCCGGCGTGCCAGGCCACGGTATTGAACGGAACCAACTGGATGATGCCGCCATAGCGGCCTATGACCACATGCGCCGAGGCTCGGGACAAGGGGCTGAGCAACCAGGCGACGCTGCTTTCCGTGCTGCGGCCAGCGGTGTAGTGCATCACGAGCCAGCGCGCATTCAGGGCGCCTCCGGTGTTGGCGCTGGCCTTGAAGGGGATGGCGGTGCCGTCGTCCTGCACCAGTCGATGGTTGAGTACCTTCACCTGTACTCTCTTTATGGGTTGGAAAGGCTGCGGAAATTACCGGCCTTGCGGGAATTGATCTATTTGCCGGAGATGATGCCAGCCTTTGCCGCACCGACCAAGCAGGACTTGCGGATTCCGTAACGACACATTCAGGCGGGGTTGAGCAGCCTTCTCGCCCGCGGCAGCAGTTCCGTGGCGGTCAGCCCGCGTGGCCCCAGTCCCTCCGCCACGGCCAGATCGGCGGCGGCGCCATGCAGCCAGACGCCGACGACAGCGGCTGCTTCCGCTGCCAAGCCCTGGGCGACCAGAGCGGCGATGATGCCGGCCAGCACGTCGCCCATGCCGGGCGCGGCCATGCCGGGATTGCCACTGCGATTGCGCCAGATCTCGCCCGCCGGGGCCTTGACCAGGCTGCCGGCGCCCTTCAGTACCACCACGGCCGCGTAGCGTTCGCTCAAGGCCAGCACGGCGCCCGGACGATCGCGTTGTACCTCGGCGCTGCCGCTGCCGAGCAGGCGGCCCGCCTCACCGGGATGCGGCGTCATCAGGGTGGGGGCGGAACGCGCGCGCACCTGGTCGCGCAAGGCGGGATCGGCGGCGAGCAGGTTGAGGGCGTCGGCATCCAGAAGCAGGGTGTGTTCGACCGGCAATGCGGCCAGCAGCGCGGCCTTTGCGGCGGCGCTCCGGCCCAGGCCCGGCCCCGCCACCAGGCAGGCCGGACGCGCCAGGGCCGGCAGGGCGGCGGCGGGGCTGACCATCAACTCCGGCGTGACCGGATCGAGGCCGATGCGCGCATCCAGTAGCCCCGCGTAGACCCGACCGGCGCCGCACATCAGGGCGGCCCGCGCCGCCAGCAGTGCCGCGCCGACCATGCCCGGGGCGCCGCCGATCACCGCCACGACGCCGAAATCTCCCTTGTTGCAATCAAGGGGCCGAGGGGCCGGCCAGGCGGGCAGGGTCTGCAACTGGATGTCACGCATGATGGCTATTCCTGATCGACAAGCTATAAGTAATGTTACAACCCTCATAAAGGAGACTGTCATGGACGCGCCCAATACCACCGCCGGCGGAAAGTTGCTTTCCTGTGCCATGGATGATGCCTGTTCCACTCTGGACTGTGATGCCGTCATGAAGGATTACGCCGATGCGCTGCTGACCAGCCAGGAAGGCGAGGACTTCCTGGCCCACTATTGCGGGGTGCAATATTTGCAAAGGCCGATCCCCGCGCCGGGTTAAAGTTTCGCCCACGCAGGTCGATGAACATGCCGGCAGATGCCGGCATGTCGTTTTTTGGATGGATATCAATGGATGACAAGAAGTCACAGCGTGTGCTGGTCGTGGATGATGACACCCTCATGCGTGAGGTTCTCAAGGCGATTCTGCGCAGTGAAGGATTCAACGTGGCGGGCGAGGCCAAGGACGGCCAGGCGGGTATCGCCCAGGTGGAGCGTTTGCGTCCGGATGCGGTGTGCCTCGACGTGAACATGCCCGGCATCAGCGGTCTCGACACCCTGAAAATCCTGCGCCAGAAATATCCCGAGATCCGGGTGGTGATGATCACCGGCGATGCCAGCATGTCCACGGTGCGGGAGGCGGTGAGCTTTGGCGCGGTGGGTTATATCATCAAGCCGTTCAACGCCGGCCGCGTCGCCGATACCCTGCGCACCGCCCTGAAGCCGACTGGGGATTCGATCTTCTCCTGAGCTTGCGGCGCGGGATTCGGCGGCCTTGCCGCGCCATCCGACTATCGGTGGGGTACTCTCGGGTCACGCCCACCCATTCACCGACCAGGATTTTCACCATGCCTAATCTGCCCTGGACCGCCATCGACACTCTCCTCCTCGACATGGATGGCACCCTGCTGGACCTGCACTACGACAATCATTTCTGGCAGGTCTACGTGCCGGAGAAATTCGCCGAGAAGCACGGCCTCGACTACGCCCAGGCCCATGCCGAGTGCTTCCGCCGCTACGACGCCCAGGCCGGCAAGCTGGCCTGGTATTGCGTGGATTACTGGAGCGAGCAACTGGAACTGGACATCGTCCGGCTGAAGGAAGAACTCGCCCACCTGATCCAGGTGCATCCCGACGTCCCTGAATTTCTCACCCAGGCTCGTGCCGCCGGCAAACGGGTGGTGCTGGTGACCAATGCCCACCACAAGAGCCTCAACCTGAAGATGGACCGTACCGGCTTGAAGGTTTATTTCGATGCGCTGCATTCCTCCCACGCCTACGGCCTGGCCAAGGAAGACCCCGATTTCTGGGCGGCCTTGTGCGTTGCGGAACCCTTCGACCCGGCGCGCACGCTGCTCGTGGACGACAGTCTCCCGGTGTTGCGTTCCGCCCGGAGTTACGGCATCAAACATCTCCTGGCGG
>CAIXFP010000454.1 GCA_903918705.1 uncultured Pseudomonadota bacterium | reverse complement strand
GATGGCCCCGCCTTGGCGGGGCCACTTCAGCCATCAGGCTATTTCGCGGTGACCGTGATGGGCACCGTGGCCTGGGCGGTGAGGCCGGCGGAGTCGCGGGCCGAGACCTTCAGGTTGTAGCTGCCCAGCACCGGCTTGCTCCATTTGGCGGTGATGGTCATGCCGCTCACCGAGAAGGTCATGCCCAAAGGCGCGCCGGTCAGCGTCACCGACAAGCTCGAAGCTCCGCTGTCCGAGAACACGATGTTGCCGGTCAGAGGCGTGCCCACCACCCCGGTCATGGGCGCGGCCGTGATCACCGGGCCCGCCGTGGCGATATTCACCGTGTAGAGGCCCTGGCTGCTCAGCCCGGTCTTGCTGTCCAGGACGTTGACCGTCACCGCATAGCTGCCGAGTACCGGGCTGGCCCAGGACACCACGCCGGAGCTGTTGATGCTCATGCCGGCGGGAGCGCCGGAGAGGCTGAAGCTGACCGGGTTGCTGTCATTGACCGTCACGGTGAACGACAACGGCGTGCCCGGCTTGCCGGTGACGCTGCCGCTGCTCACCACCGGGGCGGTCGGGGCCGCGATGGTGATGCTGTAGACACCCTGGCCGCTCAGGTTGGTGGTGGCGTCGCTGGCGGTCACCGTCACCGCATAGCTGCCGGCCACGGGGGTGGCCCAGGTCACCACGCCGGCGGCGCTGATGCTCATGCCGGCGGGGGCGCCGGAGAGGCTGAAGGTGAGGGGGTCGGCGGCGCTGGCGGACACCGTGAAGGACAGGGCCGTGCCCACCGTGCCGCTGATGCTGGCGGAAGTCACCACCGGCGCCACGGGGGCCGCGGCCACGCCCGCAAGCGTGCTCACCAGGCTGTTGACGTTGGGGGTGCCCAGGCCCGTGGGCTGGTCGTAACCGGTCCTGGCCGCACAGGTAGCGCAAGTCCCGTCGGAACCGTGGGTGATATCGGCGAAGGCGCTGGCGTAGGTGCCGGAGGCCGTGGCGATCTGGCCGTACAGCACTGCGTGAGGCGCGCCCAGGGCGGGCAGGGCGGCGCCGGCGCGCACCGCGTTGGCCACGGCGACGACGCCGGCCCACTGCGGGGTGGACAGGCTGGTGCCACCGGCGCTGAGCCAGTTCACCGCGGAACTGCCCGGCGTCATCACCGCCAGGTACTGGCCGGTGTTCGGGTCGGCGTTGAAGGCCACGTCGGCCACGCTGCGGTGGGCCAGGGTGCCCATGCCGGGCACGGAACTGGTCTGGTAAGCGGGGGTGGCCACGTACTGGCTGATGCCGCCGCCGGTGCCGGACCAGACCGTTTCCGAGCGGGCGCCGGAACCGGTATAGGTCAAAGAGGTGCCGCTCACGGCCACCACATGGGAGGAGACCGATGGCCACTCCACGCCGGCGCCGGCGTCGCCGGTGGCGGCCAGATAGGTCATGTTGGCGTGGGTGAAGGCGGCATCCACCGAGGCAGTCCAATTGCCTTCGGTGGCGCCGAAGCTCATGGAGACGATGCCGGGGCCCATGGCGTTGGCCAGTTGCACCGCGCCCAGGAGGCTGTTGAGGGAGGCGTCCGGGGCTTCGATCAGGACTATGCGGGCCAGGGGGGCGGTGGCATGGGCCCACTGCACGTCCAGGGTGATTTCCGTGGCCCAGCCGGAGTTATAGGCGGGCGCGGTGGCGGTCATGGCGCCGGCGGCGGTGTTGTAGACCACCGAGAATTCGCAGGCGCTGGCGGAGGCCACGGCCAGGGGCAGGCTGACGTTGCTGGCGATGGCCTTGGTGGCGCAGGTGGGCAGGCCGAATTTCGAGTTGAAGGCGGCCAGCTCGGCGGCGACGTTGGGGTCGTGCATCGCGTCGACGATGTAGATGGTCTGACCGGCGCCCAGTTGCGCGGCCTGGGCCGCGGTGAGGCTGGCCCCGGCCGCCGGCAGGGCCGGCAGGCCGTAGGCGGCGCGGATCTGGGCCGGCGTGTAGGTGGAGACGGCGCCGGCGGCCATGGGGGCGACCAAAGTGCCATCGGCGGCGATGTTTGCCGCCGCCGCCCTGCCGCGCCGGCTGGCTTCCATGGCCTGTATGGTCAGGCGGCGAGAAGCGAGCCCCGCGAATTCGGCGGGCACCGACTGCATGTGCGGCCTTCTATGCACCGAGGCGGCGTTGTCGAGCGCATCGGCATCGTCCGGCTCATTCAGCACGACCGGCGCGACGTGATACGCGGGCAGGGCCTCCGCGTCCGGCACCGCGGCGACATCCAGTTGCAGGGTGGTGGTGGCACTGGCCAGGGTGGGTGCATCGCCCGCCGCGGGGGCGCCGGTGGCCTGGCCGCCGGGCGATTCGCCGCCGCCGCAAGCGCTCAACAGCGCGGCCGTACAAAGAGCCGCTAACCACCCGCCGCGGTGGGGCATCGTGGGTAAACTGGGGAAGGTGATTTTCATGGCCTTTGCGCTCCAATAAGGGCGAGGGCCACGCTCACGCAAGGTTCGTATCCCGACTCGTACACAAAGTCCCGCCGCACAAGTTCGATGAACCCCGGCAACCCCGCTGCCATGGCGCTCTCACGCTTTAGGCCGGAAGCTTTGCGTCGCCGGCTTTCACCGGTTATGCCCTCTGGATCAACACGATAAACCTCCAAGCAACGTGGAGGTGAATTTGTCGTATTTGTAGTTTATTTTGGCGATTATGTCAATGATGTTATTTATTGTGGTGGTCTTCCCGTCCAGAGGCCAAGGGCAATGCCGCCTGGTCCGGAACGGCAAGCGACGGGTTCAGCCCATCCCGCGCAATTTCCCGCACGTCCGCGTTGGCATCCTCCAGCCGCTTTTCCAGCCAGGGCCGCGCATCGGGACTGCCGCTCAAACCCAGGTAGTGGCAGGCATCGGCGCGCACTCGCGCATCGGCGTGGCCGGTCAACGTGCCCAGGGCAGGGATCAAGGCCCACAGGGCCGGCGATCCCGCATGGTCCTCGAACACCACGCCGGCGCCCAGACGCACATTGATGCTCGCCTCCGGATTGCCGACGATGGGCAGCAGGGCCGCCAGCCGCGCCGTGTCTTCCGCCACCAGTTGCAGGACCTGTGGGAGGCCGCCGGTTTTCAGCAAATCGTGGAACGCATCGGCCATACCCTCGGGAGACGCAGCTCGCCCAGCCCAAATTTCCAGTTCCTCCCGCGTGTGCGCCCCGAGCAAGGTGAACGGCCCCAGGCGCAACCAGGGCACGCCGCGCACACCCAGCGCCGCGCCGGCCTGGGGCAGAATTTCCAGGTTCACCGCTTCCATCCGCCCGATCACGCCGCGCTTCACCAGGTCGGCCAAGGCCGTCAGCAGGGCGGCGCAGTGGGGGCAATGGCTGGAAAGAAACAACAGGGCGTCGGGGGGCATGGGCTGGAATTTAGTGGCTTAGCGTCGATCACGCATCAGTCCGGCTTTTTTAACGCCCATTGACAATCCTTGCTGGCGCTGGCTTCCCGTAGACATTGCTTGCGAAAATCCCGAAGGTACACCCGTCGCTCATCAGGTGACATGTCATTCAGTTTCTCTCTCATTTCCAGAGAAGGCCGCGGCCCCCGCCGCTGCAATGTGAGGGTAGGCGCGTCGCCGGGCGGCGCTGTCCCAGGATGGCTCCAGTTGCTGCCATGATTTCGCCAGGCGCTGCCTATGCTTGCCTCCGGATCGGCAACGCCATAGGGATCGGCAACACCGTAGGGGTCTTGCCCGGCCACGGCCGGGCAAGACGAAACAGCCAGAAAAGCCGCTAGGGCAAAACAGCGTGGGACCATGGAGATTCCTTAATTGAACGGGTGCCGGCCGCTCACGCGGCACCCGGTTGGTTCTCGACGGAGGAATTATCCACCACACTGGGCAGCCGGGAATCGAAGACATGGCTGGCAAAGACATCCGGGCCCCGCTAGGCTAGCGCACCCATCAAGGAGAACACCATGCCCGATCTGTTCACCCCGCTGCAACTCGGCCCCCTTACGCTGCCCAACCGCCTGGCCATGGCGCCGTTGACTCGCAACCGCTCCACGCCGGAAGGCGTGCCCGGCCCCCTCAACGTCGAGTATTACCGCCAGCGCGCCAGCGCCGGCCTGCTGATCAGCGAAGCCACCTGCATTGCCCCCAGCGCCATCGGTTATCCGCTCACCCCGGGCATCTGGAACGAGGCCCAGGTGGCCGGCTGGCGGACGGTGACCGGCGCGGTACACGCCGCTGGCGGGCGCATCTATTGCCAACTCTGGCATGTCGGCCGCATTTCCCATCCTTCGTTGCAAGTCGATGGCCAACTGCCGGTGGCTCCCTCGGCTCTCCGCCCGACCGGGGACGCCGTCACCTACCAGGGCATGCAGCCCTACGTCACGCCCCGCGCTCTGGAAACCGCCGAATTGCCGGGCATCGTCGAGCAATTCCGCCACGCCGCCGCCCTGGCTTTGGCAGCCGGCTTCGACGGCGTCGAAGTGCATGCCGCCAACGGCTATCTGCTCGACGAGTTTCTGCGCGACGGCAGCAATCACCGCAGCGACGCCTATGGCGGTAGTGTCGACAACCGTGCCCGGCTGCTCCTGGAAGTGCTGGCGGCGGTCTGTCCGGTGTGGGGCGCGGACCGGGTCGGCGTGCGCCTGTCCCCCCTCCAGCCGTTCAACGATATGCGCGATTCCAACCCCCAGGGCACTTTCAGTCGAGTGGTGGAATTGCTCAATCCCTTCGGCCTCGCCTACCTGCATCTCACCGAGATGGGCAAGGATGCGCCGGGGGCGGCCGGCCCGTATTTCGACCCGCTGGCGCTGCGGGATATCTGGAAGGGGGTGCTGATGACCAACGCCGGCTACGACCGCGACCGCGCCAATGCCGTGCTGGCCGCCGGCCGCGCCGACCTGGTGGCGTTCGGCGTGCCCTTCATCGCCAATCCCGATCTGCCCGCGCGTTACCAGGCCAACGCTCCCCTCAACACCCCCGACCCGACCACGTTCTACGGCGGCGCGGAACGGGGCTATACCGACTATCCCAGCCTGGAAGCCGCATGAAGTTCGCCATTCTCCCGGTCACGCCCTATCAGCAGAACTGTTCCCTGATCTGGTGCGAGGCCACCCGCCGCGCCGCCCTGGTGGATCCCGGCGGTGACGTCGACGTGCTGCTGGCTGCCGTCGACCGGGCCGGCGTCAAACTGGACAAGTTACTGCTCACCCACGGCCATCTGGATCACGTCGGCGGCGCCCTGGAACTTTCGCGCCGGCTGGATCTGCCCATCGTCGGTCCGCACCGGGACGATCAATTCCTCCTCGACAACCTGCCCTCCCAGTCGGTGATGTTCGGCTTTCCGGCCGCCCTGCCCTTCGCGCCCACGCGGTGGTTATGCGATGGCGACAAGGTAGGCCTGGGCGAACTGGAACTGCGCGTGATCCACTGCCCCGGCCACACTCCCGGCCATGTGGTGCTGTTCGAACCGGAAAGCCGCCACGCCTTCGTCGGCGACGTTTTGTTCAAGGGCAGCATCGGCCGCACCGATTTCCCGCGCGGTAATTACGACGATCTGATCGCCTCGATTCGTAACAAACTCTTCCCCCTGGGCGACGACGTGGCCTTCGTGCCCGGACATGGTCCCATGAGCAGCCTGGGTTTCGAGCGGCGGCACAACCCGTTCGTGGGCGACGAGGCATGAGGCGAACTGGCTTATCCGCCTTCCTGGGGCATGGCATCGCCAAATTCGCTGCCGGGTCGCTGCTCGCCGCCGCCGCGCGGAAACGCGGGTTGGCCGTGGTGACGCGCAATGTCCGACAATGCAGGCCACCGGCGTACCGGTCCTTAACCCCTTTTTCCTGAGGTAGGCATGAACCTCCACGAGTACCAGGCCAAAGCCGTGCTGCGCGAGTACGGCATCGTTACCCCGCGCGGCGTGGTCATCACCAGCGCCGCGGAATGCGCCCAGGCCGCCGCCGACCTGGGCGGCGAAGCCTGGGTCGCCAAGGCCCAGATCCACGCCGGCGGGCGCGGCAAGGCGGGGGGCGTGAAGCTGTGCCGCAGCGTCGAAGACCTGGCTGCCATCGCCGGGGTCCTGCTGGGCAGCCGCCTCACCACCTACCAGAACGCCCCCGACGGCCAGCCGGTGTCCCAGGTGCTGATCGAGGAGACCCTGCCCATCGCCCGCGAGCTTTACCTGTCCATCACCGTGGACCGGGGCGCCGAGAAGATCGGCCTGGTGGCCTCGACCGCCGGCGGCATGGAAATCGAGGAAGTGGCGCGCAACGAGCCGGAGAAAATCCTCAAGGAATGGGTCAACCCCATCACCGGCCTGATGGACTATCAGGGCCGCGACCTGGCCTTCGGCCTGGGGCTGGCGGGCGAGCAGGTCGGCGCCTTCGTGAAGCTGGTGAAGACGCTGTACCGGGTGTTCCTGGACAAGGACCTGGCCCTGCTGGAGATCAACCCGCTCATCGTCACGACTGACGGCCGCATCCTGCCGCTGGACTGCAAGATGGGGGTGGAGGACAACGCCCTGTACCGGCAGAAGGCCCTGGCCGCCATTGCCGACGAGACCCAGATCGACACCAAGGAAGCCCTGGCCCACGCCCACGACGTCAACTACATCGCCTTGAACGGCAACATCGGCTGCATGGTCAACGGGGCGGGGCTGGCCATGGCCACCATGGACCTGATCAAACTCTCCGGCGGCATGCCCGCCAACTTCCTCGACGTGGGCGGCGGCGCCACGGCTGCCACGGTGTCCCAGGCGTTCAAGATCATCCTGGCCGACCCCAACGTGAAGGCGGTGCTGATCAATATTTTCGGCGGCATCATGCGCTGCGACATCATCGCCCAGGGCGTGATCGATGCGGTCAAGGACGTGGGTGTGGCCATTCCGGTGGTGGTGCGCCTGGAGGGCACCAACGTGGACCTGGGCCGCAAGATGTTGGCCGATGCGGTGGCGGAACTGGGGCTGCCCATCATCGCCAGCAACGACCTCAACGAGGCCGCCCGGCAAGCCGTGGCCGCGGCCGGGGCGGCGGCATGAAATACAAGATCGAATGCGAGCAGCAGGAAGACGGCCGCTGGCTGGCGGACGTGCCGGCCCTGCCCGGCGTGATGGCCTACGGCGCCAGCGCCGATGAAGCCCGTGCCGCGGTGGAGGCCCTCGCCACCACCTATGCCGAAGACGAACTGGCCGACTACTGATACGGACACCCGACCATGAGCATCCTCGTAAATAAAGACACCAAGGTCATCTGCCAGGGCTACACCGGCCGCCAGGGCACCTTCCATTCAGAGCAGGCCATTGCCTACGGCACCCAGATGGTGGGGGGCGTCACCCCCGGCAAGGGCGGGCAGATGCACCTGGACCGCCCAGTGTTCAACACCGTCAAGGATGCCGTGAAGGCCACCGGCGCCGACGCCTCGGTCATCTACGTGCCGCCCGCCTATGCGGCCGACGGCATCCTGGAGGCGGCGGAGGCCGGCATCAAGGTGGTGGTGTGCATCACCGAGGGCATCCCGGTACGCGACATGATCAACGTGAAGGCGGCGATTAGGGCAAATGACACTGTGCTGATCGGCCCCAACTGCCCCGGCATCATCACCCCGGACGAATGCAAGATCGGCATCATGCCCGGCTTCATTCACCGGAAAGGCAAGGTGGGCATCGTCTCCCGCTCCGGCACCCTGACCTACGAGGCGGTGTTCCAGACCACCCGGTTGGGCCTGGGCCAGACCACCTGTGTAGGCATCGGCGGTGACCCCATCAAGGGCCTGGATTTCGTCGATTGTCTGGAGCTATTCCAGGCCGACCCGGAAACCGAAGCCATCGTCATGGTGGGCGAGATCGGCGGCAGCCGCGAGGAAGAGGCGGCGGAATACATCAAGGCGCATGTGACCAAACCCGTCGCGGGATACATCGCCGGCCAGACCGCGCCGCCGGGCAAGCGCATGGGTCATGCCGGCGCCATCATCAGCGGCGGCAAGGGTACGGCCAGGGAGAAAATCGCGGCCCTCCAAGCCGCCGGGGTAGTGGTAGCCGCCAGCCCGGCGGGCATCGGCGAGGCCTGCGCCGAGGCCATCCAGCGGCGGATGTGAGCGTGTAGCGCCGGCGCTACAGGTCACGCCTAACGCCGAAGTGGTTGTTTTACCGCCCGCTTTCAGCTAGTTTCGGGCCACACGTTAGGGGTGCCGTCAAACGCTGCAGACGGCTGAGATCACACCCTTGGAACCTGATCCGGACCATACCGGCGTAGGGAAGCGTCCAGGCACCGCCTGCGCTCCCCGCGTTTTTCTCTGTTGGAGCGCTTCATGAACGCCGCACTGCCCAAATCCGCACCCTTCACCGCCGCCGCCGCCCACGTCGACGAAGCCGCCATCCAGCCGCTGCCCAACTCCCGCAAGATTTTTGTTCCGGGCAGCCGCCCGGACCTGCAGGTGCCGATGCGGGAAATCAGCCAGGCGGACACGCCCACCGGCATGGGTGGCGAGAAGAACCCGCCCATCACCGTCTACGACTGTTCCGGTCCCTACGGCGATCCTCTCGCTACAATCGACATCCGCCAGGGCCTGCCCGCCCTGCGCGCCCAGTGGATCGAGGAGCGGCGCGACACCGAGCTGCTCACCGGCCTGTCCTCCGAATACGGGCGCCAGCGCGCCGGACTGGACGATCTCGCCGCCCTGCGCTTTCCCGGCCTGCACCGGCAGCCGCGCCGCGCCAAGGCGGGCATGAACGTCTCGCAGATGCACTACGCCCGGCAAGGCCACATCACCCCGGAAATGGAATACCTCGCCATCCGCGAGAACCTGCGGCGCCAGGAATACCTGGCCGCCCTGCGCGGCAGCGGTCCCCAGGGCGAGAAGCTGGCCAAGCTGATGGGCCGTCAGCATGCCGGCCAGAACTTCGGCGCCAGCATCCCCGAGGAAATCACTCCCGAGTTCGTGCGTTCCGAAATTGCACGGGGCCGCGCCATCATCCCCTGCAACATCAACCACCCGGAAAGCGAGCCCATGATCATCGGCCGCAATTTCCTGGTGAAGATCAACGCCAACATCGGCAACTCGGCGCTCGGTTCCTCCATCAACGAGGAAGTGGACAAGATGACCTGGGCCATCCGCTGGGGCGGCGACACGGTGATGGACCTGTCCACGGGCAAGCACATCCACGAGACGCGCGAGTGGATCATCCGCAATTCGCCGGTGCCGATCGGCACCGTACCGATCTATCAGGCACTGGAAAAAGTCAATGGCAAGGCCGAAGACCTGACCTGGGAAATCTTCCGCGATACCCTGATCGAG
>CAIXFP010000453.1 GCA_903918705.1 uncultured Pseudomonadota bacterium | reverse complement strand
TTCGTGACCCAGAACCCCGCCCAGGAGTGAGAGAACTTCTCCAGCGCTGCTGGTACGGCAACTGCCGTTACCGTTTCCTGCTCCTTCCCCTGAGCCTGGTTTTCTTCGTCCTGGTGGCCTGGCGCCGCCTCGGCTACCGCGCCGGCCTCTTGCGAGTGCGGCGTCTGCCGGTGCCGGTCATCGTTGTCGGCAACCTCAGTGTCGGCGGCACCGGCAAGACCCCGCTGACCCTGCGCATCGTCCACTGGCTGGTCGAACTCGGCTATCACCCGGGCATCATCAGCCGCGGCTATGGCGGCACGGCCCGTACCCCCACGGCGGTCACGGCGGCGAGCGATCCCGCTCGGGTGGGCGACGAACCGGTCCTGCTTGCCCGGCGCGCGCCCTGTCCGGTGTGGATCGGGCGCCGGCGCTACGCCGCGGGCCGGCAACTGTTGGCGGCGCACCCGGAGGTGGACGTCCTGGTCGCCGATGACGGCCTGCAGCATTACGCCCTGGCCCGCGACATGGAAATCGTGGTGGTGGACGGCCTGCGCGGGTTCGGCAACGGCCGCCTGCTCCCGGCCGGCCCCCTGCGCGAGCCCCTCGGCCGCCTGGCCACCGTGGATGCCGCCGTGGTCAACGGCGGCGATCCGGACGATTTCATCCTGTTGCCGCCCAGCTTCGCCATGCGCCTTGCCGGAGCCACCTTCCGCCATCTGTCCGACCCCAGCCGCACAGCCACGGCGGCGGATTTCGCCGGACGCCGCGTGCATGCCATCGCCGGCATCGGCCATCCCAACCGCTTCTTCACCCATCTCGATCGCCTGGGCCTGGATTACGCGCCGCATCCCTTTCCCGATCACCATCTCTACCGGGGAGAGGATCTGCCGCAAGGCACCCTGGTCATGACCGAGAAGGACGCGGTGAAATGCGCCGGCCTAGCCTTGCCCGATGCCTGGTTCCTTGCGGTTGACGCGGAACTGGAGCCGGGACTAAAACCTCTCATCAACCACACCCTCAAGGCCCGCCATGGACCCCAAACTGCTTGAAATCCTCGTCTGCCCGCTATGCAAGGGCCCTCTCGTACACCTGAAGGGTGAGCTCATCTGCAAGGGCGACCGTCTCGCCTTTCCGATCCGCGACGGCATACCCGTCATGCTGGAAGAAGAGGCCCGGCGTCTGGCCGAAACCGAAGAAGTCGCTTGAGCGTTCATCGCCTTCCTGGAAGGCCGCTCCGAGCGGGCGGGTAAGGCGTTGCCCAGCCGTTTTCCCCTGCAATCCCTGCTCGACCATGCCAATCACCGCATGGAAGCGGCGGAGCGCCTGTTGCGCATTTTGCGGCGCAAGGAAGAAGCGGCGCGTCAGCGGCTTGATGAACTGCACGGCTACAAACGCGATTATCAGCAACGCCTTGCCGGGGAAGCCGGAGCCCGTGGCATGGAAATCCATCTCCTGCGCGACTACCACGCCTTTCTTGGCAAACTCGAGAGCGCCATCCAGCATCAGGAAAGCGCGGTCACGCAAGCCAGCGCCCACTGGCAGAACGCCCACGACAACTGGCTCGCCCTGCGCCAGAAGGTCAAAGCCTACGAAGCCCTGGCGGAACGCCACCGCCACGAGGAGCTGCGCCGTGATGAGAAGCGCGACCAACGCAGCACCGATGAACAGGCGGCCCGCCGGCACGTCCCCAAAGTCGAGTTGTAGTCGCCGACCGCGTCACCGCGGCCGGGTTGCCTCTTCCAGGCGGGCCAGCCAGGCCAGCGCCGCTTCCCGGTCACGGCCACACATTTCCGGCGCGGGTTGCAGTCCGCCACAGAAGTCCGGGCGGTTCGAGCGGCCGAACAATGCACAACGGAAGTCCCGGCTCAAGTGGATGCAAGCCTGACCCGCCGGCTTCCCCAGGGGCATTCCGGGCAATGGGGTGGTGATGGACGGAGCGACGCAGCAGGCGCCGCAGCCGGGGCGGCAGTCCATGGCGGGACGACGCCGCGGACTCAGGCCCGCTTGTGCTTCTTGAGGTGCTGAAGGACCAGGGTGGCCACCTGAACCCGGTTGTGGAAGTTGAGCTTCTGCATGATGTTGGCCAGATGGTTGCGCACGGTGTTGTCGGAGAGGTTGAGTTTCGCGCCGATGACCTTGTTGCTGTAACCCTGGGCGACATACTCGGCAATCTCCATTTCCCTGGCAGAAAGCCGGGCCAGGGGATCCTCGCCGCTGCCGCGAGTGAGTTTCTGCACCACATGGGGCGGGAAAGCGCCGGCATCCTGCAGGACCATGCCGATGGCATGGGTGATCTGCTCGGTATCGGAAGATTTGAGCAGATAGCCGTCGACGCCGGCTTCGATGGCTGCGCGGATTTCCGAGTCTTCGTCTTCCACGGTCAGGACGATGACTTTCATGCCCGCCGCTTTCAGTTGCGGCACCACCTCCAGTCCATCGCCATCGGGCAGGCTGCGGTCGAGGATGACCACCGCGGCCTTGCCGCCGCCGTTGAGCCAGGTTCGCACCGCGGCGAGGTCGGCGCATTCGCCGGCGATGGCGAATCCTTCCTCGTTTTCCAGAGAGCGGCGTACGCCGAGGCGGAGCAGGGGGTGATCGTCAACCAGCAGGACATGGATGGGGTTCATGGCGGCGTGCTCCGGTTAGGATGCGGCATCTTAGCGCGATCAGTCGAGGGGGCGGTATTCGATGGCGACGATTTCCAGTTCCCGCGGGCCGCCCGGCGACTGGAAACGCACGCTGTCACCCAGACGCGCCTTGATCAGCGCGCGCGCCAGGGGTGAGATCCACGAGATGCGCCCAAGGCCGGGATCTGCCTCGTCGAGGCCGACGATGCTGTAAGTGAATTCGTCGCCGTTCTGATCCATGACCGTGACGGTGGCGCCGAAATAAACGCAGTCAGTGTTTTCCTGGGCCGTCGGGTCGACCACCACGGCATTGTCCAGGCGTTTCGTCAGGAAACGGAGGCGGCGGTCGATTTCCCGCAGGCGTTTCTTGCCATAGATGTAGTCGCCGTTTTCCGAACGATCTCCATTGCCGGCGGCCCAGGATACGATGCCGACCACTTCCGGGCGCTCGACCTTGACCAGATGGATGAACTCGGCCTGCATGCGCCCATGGCCGGCCGGTGTCATGTAGTTCCGGGTGCCGATGGGAAGGGGGCTGCCGCTTTCCTCCTCATCCTCGTCGGCGCGGGATTCTTCCTTGACGAAGGCCTTGCTCATGCGACGCCGGGGTCATTCCTCGTCTGGAGGCGTACCGCCATAAACCTGGCTGCGTCGACGTTCCAGATAGAGATCGCGGGTGAATTCATATTGATCAAGGGCCGCCTCGTCGATCGTGTTCGTGGTGCCGAGCAGATCGGCGCGGCGGCTGATCTTGCGGACGACCCAGGCCTCATTGCGGGTCGCGATGTCCTTTTCCGCCAGCAATGGCTCGAGGTACGTGGTGTCGACGGCGAAGCCGGCGGTGTCGCGGAAGTCGCTCGGGCCGAAGAAAGGCAGTTCAAGATAGGGGCCGGCACCTACTCCCCAGCGGGCCAGCGTGAGGCCGAAATCCTGGTCGCGCTTGTACAGTTTCATCTCGGAAGCAATGTCGAGCAGGCCGAAGAAACCGAAGGTGCTGTTGATCCCGAGTCGCAAGACATCGGTGCTCGAACCCTCCGCCTTCAGTTGGAGCAGATCGTTGACGAGCGCATTGGCGTCATTCAGGTTGGAAAAAAAGTTGCGCACGCCGGTTTGCGCGAACCCGGGCATGACGGAGCGATAGCCGGTCGCGACGGGTTTCAAAACGACGCGGTCCACGCTCTCGTTGAAGGCGTGTATGCCGCGGTTCATCGGTTCCAGGGGGTCGCGTGGATCCCCGTTGCTGGCACAGCCGGCCAGCATCAGGGTGAGCAGTATCCCGAGCAGGGTGGGAAAGATTCTCATGTAGCGTAGCGTCCAGCGGCGATTGTCGTGATTGCATGGTTATCGGTCGGGCGCGAGTTTACTTGAGGCCGGTGCTGGATAGCCAACTGGATGGGTTCGTGGCCCCACTCCCGCCTTGACCCTGTCCTTGTCGCGGTTGACCCTGGGTGGCGGGCACGGGGACAATGCCGCGGCCTCTCCCACCAGCAAGGCCACCATGGAAAACCCGGAATCCAGTACTGAACTCTCCAAGGAACAGCAGATCATGCGCGCCATGCGCAAAACGCTGACGTCCATCGTGCGTGATACCGCCCCCCGCGATGGGGAACCCAGCCCTTTGCGTCACGACACGGTGGAAAACATCCGCATGTGCCTGGGCTTGATCGCGGCGCGGGAGGCGGAACTGGCCGAGTTGCTCGGTCTCTCCCGCAACGAGCGGCCGCATTACAGCGACGAGCCGGTTGCGGCGCAGGCGATGCAGTTCGTGGCGTCGGGCAAGAAGTTGAACTGATGGCCACGGCGATCGCCAGTCTGATCGCGGATACCGAAGCTCCACTGGTCCAGGCTTGCTATGTGGTGATTTACGCCCCCAAGCGCCAACGCAAACGCTTCCCCGAGGCTTGTGTCAGCATCCACGCCAGTGCGGCCGCGGCCAGCGCGGCGGCCCGGCCGGAACAGGGCTACCATGCCGCCGTGGCGTCCGGCCCGTCGCGGTCTTCGGAAGGTTTTCGACTGTTCTATCTGGTGCGCTGGCTGGATTGATGGATGCGGCCAGATATTGGCCTCAAGTTGCCGCGCGAATTGCCGATAGGGTGCCTGTGTCATAATCAGCCGGCTAGTGATTCACCGCGAGGATCCTCATGTTCCGATTGTTGCTTGCCCTGTGTCTGGCGGCGGTTCTGTCCGCCTGCGCCAATAAACCGCTCTATCCGCCCGCTCCCGCCAAGGCCGATGGGGCTTCGGACTGGACCTACCTGCTGGGGCCCGGGGATTCCGTCAATGTCTTCGTCTGGGGCAATCCGGAGATCTCGGGTAGTTTCATCATTCGCCCGGATGGGAAAATGACCATGAATCTGGTGGAGGACATGCCCGCGACCGGGAAGACTCCGACCCAGTTGGCTCGCGAGATCGAGAAGGTGCTGAGCAAATATGTCCAGGATCCCATCGTCACGGTGATGGTGGCCGGAGGGGTCGGCCCCTACAGTCAACAAATCCGCGTGTTGGGACAAGCGACCAAGCCGCAGACCCTGAGCTACCGCGAGCACATGTCTTTGCTGGACCTGATGATCGCCGTGGGCGGAATTACCGATTTTGCCGCCGGCAACCGCGCCAGCATTCTTCGTGTGGTCGATGGCAAGCCACAGCAGTTCTCGGTAAGGATCGACGATCTGATCAAGGATGCGGATGTCTCGGCCAATGTTGAAATGCGCCCGGGTGACGTCCTGATCATTCCCGAGCGCTGGTTTTGATCGAATATGGTGCCTGATCGGAGCCCCGCATGAATCCCGTGCTCGAACAGGTTCTCGGCTACCTGCGCGGTGTGTGGCGGCGGCGTGTGCTGGTGCTGGTTATCGCCTGGCTGGTGGCGGTGGCGAGTTGGGTCTACATCTATTCACTGGAAAACCGCTATAGCGCCCAGGCGCGGGTGTACGTCGATACCCAATCTATGTTGAAGCCTTTGCTGGGCGGTTTGGCGATTCAGCCCAACGTCGGACAACAGATTTCCATGATGACCCGGACCATAGTCAGTCGGCCCAATCTGGAAAAGCTGGCGCGCATGACCGATCTGGATTTGCGCGCGAAGACCCCACAACAACAGGAAGCGCTCTATAACGGTTTGGCTGGCAAGATAGGCCTTTCGGGCGGTGGCGAGAACCTCTATTCCATTTCCTTCGTGGATTCCAACCCGGATCTGGCGAAACGGGTCGTGCAGGCATTGCTGACGATATTCACGGAAAGCAGTCTGGGCGGTACCCGCAAGGATCTCACCAAGTCGCAAAAGTTCATCGATGACCAACTCCAGCATTACGAGGAGAAATTGCTGGAAAAGGAAAAGCAACTGGAGGAATTCAAGCGCCACAACATGGGCACCATGCCCGGATCGGAAGGAGGGTTCTACGGACAGTACCAGCAGGTCGCGGCATCACTGGAGCAGGCCAAGCTGGATCTGGAGGAAGCGATCAATCGCAAGAAGCAATTGCAATCGCAATTGGCCGACCAGGAGGAAACCCTGGAGACCGTGAATCCAGTCACTCCGAGCACCACGGCGCTGGACGCCCGCATTTCCGCCATGCAGCAGCAGATCGATACCTTGCGCCTCAAATACACCGATCTGCATCCGGAGATCGCGCATATGAAGGTCTTGATTGCGCATCTCCTGGAACAGAAGAAGCAGGAAGAGAATGCGACCCGCAAGGACACCCAGGAATCCGTCAAGACGCAGAACCCGATCTATCAGCAGCTCACCATCGCCATCGCTCAGGCGGATGCCTCGGTGGCCTCGCTCAAGGCGCGCGTGGAACAACTCGGCAAGAAGCGTGATGGGCTCTACCGCGCGGCCGACAGCATTCCGCATATCGAAGGGGAATACACCCAGCTGATGCGGGACTATGGCGTTTACCAGAAGAACTTCGGCGCATTGCTGGATCGCCGCGAAACCGCCACCTTGACCGGTGAAGTGGAAACCAAGACCGATTCCGTCGATTTCCGGGTCATCGACCCGCCGCGCGTGGACGGCAAGCCGGTGTGGCCGAATCGCCCCTTGCTGGTCACCGCGGCGCCTTTCGGTGGTTTGGCGCTGGGGGTGGCGCTGGCTTTCCTGCTGGGGCAATTGCGCCCCACGGTGATCGGCCGGCGCCAGTTGAGCGAATTGACCGATCTGCCATTGCTGGGCGCGGTAACCATGATCGTGACCGACGAAATGAGGCTACGCGCGCGCCGGCTCAATTATGTTTTCTTCGCCGCGACCGGGGCGCTGTTCATCGCCTATCTGGGGCAGATCGTCTATTACGTGTTGTTGTCGCCCGCGGCCTGATGAGGAGGATGGGATGAGCATCATCGAGCGCGCGGCGGGAAAGATGGCACGAGCCCTCATGCCCAAGGCGGCCTCTGCGGATACGGTCGATGCGGCCCCGGATGAAGCGGGAGATCGCTTTGGCCGCAATCTGATCGAGGATTCGATCAATCGGATCGAAGCCTCCTTCGACGCGGTGCCGGCCAGATCGCCCTACCGCATGCAGGTGGATGAAGACGGGCCGGCGACGGTCACCGGCAGTCAGCATGGCGAGGTCGACATTGACCAGCTGAGGCAGATGGGCATGGTGATGCCCGATTCCGGGCGCAGCAAGATCGCCGAGGAATATCGCCTGATCAAACGCCCGCTGCTGGCCAACGCGTTCGGACATGGCGGCGCCGAGCGGGTCCGTAACGGCAACCTGATCATGGTGACCAGTTCCCTGCCGGG
>CAIXFP010000452.1 GCA_903918705.1 uncultured Pseudomonadota bacterium | reverse complement strand
CCAATGCTTTTTCCAGAAATGCCACTTCACCCATCGGGTGACCCTCCTATTCAGCCGCAAACCCGCACCAGTACTGAGTTTGCAGCAGTTTTTGTGGGGGCAACTGAGGAAAATAGGATAATGCCGCCTCACCCCGAAACTGCGCTGCTTCAGCTTGCCGATGCGCTCCTGGATCAGCGCCGGGCGCTTTTCCCCGCGCGGGCTGGCGAGCCCCACCGCTAGCTTCGCCAACCCGGCCTCGAAGCGCTCGCAAAAGCGCCGGTTGATACCCTTCTCCTTTTCCTCCCGGCGCGCCGAATGGCAGTAATGGCGGACTTCGCCGGCCTCCTCATCGACCAATCGCTGCGCTTCTCCTTCGAGTGGCCGCGCCTCGCTTTCGGGTTGCCCGCCTCCAGCCCCTCGAAATAGCTGTTGGTCAGGTCATACAGGGAGACGGTGACTTGGCGGACGCGATCGCCCTGGCGCTGACTTTCGACCAGGCGGTAGGTGTAGTAAGCCTCCCCGGAATCGGAGCGGCGGGTGGTGGTGCGGCGGATGAACATGCGTCAAGGATAGCGCGAGTCCAGGGGCTTGGATCCCACGGCATTAAATAGTATGGCACTACATTTTGCTGTCTGCTACCCGGATACTATAAATCAATGGGTTACAGCATGAAATGAAGAGTTTCTTGCAGAAATGGGGGCGAATCCGGGGGGCGGTTGTTAAACCTGGGTTAACACGTCTCGTGCCCACCGATCTCCAGTAGTTTTTGCGCCTGGATTTCACAGGCGCGCCGTGTGGCCTCATCCAGTCCATGCAGCCAGCGCCAGGGAATGCCCGCCGGACCGTATAGGGCGCCTGCGAGCATGCCAGCGAGGGCACCGGTGGTGTCGGCGTCGCCGCCGCGGTTGACCACGTCGATCAGACAATCCTCGAAGGTGTCGGTGTCGAACAGTGCCTGAAATACGGCCTGCACGGTTTCCACGATGTAACCGCTGGGGTTCATCCGTTGCGGTCGCGCCCTGAAAGCGAATTCCGGATACTGCTTTGCCAGCGGATGGGCGCGCTGGTGCAGCAGATCCAGTTTGTCGGCGCCCGACAGGGCATCGCGCACCATCAGGGCCAGGGTTTCCGTGGCGGCGTCCGACAGGGAATTGTTGTGGGTCACGTGAGCCTGGGCGCGGCAGGCGGCGCGAACTTCGTCTTCGCTCAGATGCAGGGTGGCCAGGGGTACCGGCAGGACGCGCATGGCCGCGCCGTTGCCGGCGTCGTGTTCGCTGCGCGGCATTTTGGGATCACCGGTCTTGCGGAATGCCAGCAGGCCGCGCCGCACCGTGGCGCCGATGTCCACCGGCTTGGCGCGCATCCAGGCGTCGAAGGCGTCGGCCGCCGCTTGGGCATCGACTCTTCCCGCCTTGAGTATGGATTCCCCCAGTGCCAGTGCCATGCTGGTGTCATCGGTGACCTGGCCGGGCTTCAACTTCAGCCAGCCGCCGCCGACGATGTCACGGTGCACCTTGTAGTGCACCGCGATCTCGCGCGGGGTCATGAATTCCACCGTGGCGCCCAGGGCGTCGCCGATGGCCAGGCCGAGATAGGCGGCGATGGCGCGGGGCGTATGGCCCCCTCCCCCCCCGGGGAAGGGTTGCGGATAAGCAGCGACTTGGCGGGCGTCGTTTGCCCGCTTAGTCGAATGCATAGTTGTTTCCATCAGAGGGAGCGAGGGTTAGCCTAGCCGCCAGAAATCGCATGGCCGCCGTCTCTCCCTCTCCCCCGGCCCCTCTCCCGGAGGGAGAGGGGAGTCATTCCGGCCCGAAGCACTTGGCGTAATCCACGCACACCTCGCAGGAGGGCGCGCGGCAGACGTAGACGCCGGTACGTTCGCAGAGTTGCTTGTAGAGGAATTTCTTCCATTTCATGTCGCGCTGGTTGAGGGTGGTGAGGCCGGGAAAATTCGTGGACATGAGGCGGGTCAGGTCGGCGCGGGCCCACAGGCCGAGATCCTGCCAGAGGTGGTCGCCGCCCATGCAGGCGTTGGCGACGATATGGGCCATCCAGGTTTCCGAAGGATCGGCGCCGCTTCGGTATTCCAGAAGCAGGGCGTGCAGTTCATCCCACTCCGCGCTTCGCGTGCCCAGGTCGGGCGCCCGGGCCAATTGGGTGGGCAGGGTGAAACCGGGAAAGTGGCGCGCCATGAGGGCGCGGAAATCCACCGGCCTCAGGCCCAGGCCGGGAGGCAAAGCGGAGCGGTGCCCGGCCTGGCTGACCAGCATGCGGGCGAACAGGTTGTCGTTGGCCAGACCCGCCGCTCGGGCCATG
>CAIXFP010000451.1 GCA_903918705.1 uncultured Pseudomonadota bacterium | reverse complement strand
GGTCGCCAACAACAGCCCCAGCAGGATCATCAGGGTCGGGTCGATGTGGGCGAAGAGACGTTGCAGGCGCTTGCTGAACATGGCTGGCTATCTTTCCGCGGACGCCACCGGAGGCTCTTGATCCGCGGCGCTGTCCTCGTCTTCCGTGCTGTTTTCCTGAGGGACGGGTCCGGTCTGGCCGGGACTCACCGGCAGCTTTCCGAGCAGCCAGTAATCGATCACCTTGCGTGCCACCGGTGCGGCCGTGGAACCGCCGTGGCCACCGTTTTCCACCATTACCGCCACCACGATCTTGGGGTCGTCGGCCGGAGCGAAGGCGATGAACAGGGCATGGTCGCGGTTGCGCAGGCCGACCCGGCCGGCGTCGTATTTCTCGCCCTGGCGGATGCCCACCACCTGGGCGGTGCCGGTCTTGCCGGCGAACAGGTAGGGGGCGTTGGCGCCGGCCACCGCGGCGGTGCCGCCGGGATGGGTGACCTCCACCATGGCGTCCCGCACCAGGCGCAGATGCTCCGCGCTCAAGTTGATCCTGCCCATGGGACGCGGCGCCGCGTAGCCGACCTGGCCGCTGACGGGATCGCGCCAGGCGCGGATCAGTTGCGGCTTGTAGATGACGCCGTTGTTGGCGATGGCCATGGTGGCCACGGCGAGCTGCAAGGGGGTGGCCAGCACGTAGCCCTGGCCTATGCCGGCGATCACGGTTTCGCCGGGCCACCAGGGCTGCTTCAGGCGCTTCTCCTTCCATTCCGGCGTCGGCATCAGGCCGGGCAGTTCGCCGTCCAGATCGATGCCGGTCTTCTTGCCGAAGCCGAATTGCGAAAGGAAGCCGGACATACGCTCGATGCCCATCAATTGGGCGAGGCCGTAATAGTAGGTGTCGCAGGAGACGATGATGGAACGCTTCAGATCCACCATGCCGTGGCCTTCCTTCTTCCAGTCGCGGTAGCGGTGGCTGCTGCCGGGCAGGGTGAAATAGCCGGGATCGCTGATGCTGTCGCCGGCGCGGCGCACACCCAGTTCCAGGCCGGCCAGGGCCATGAACGGCTTGATCGTCGAGCCGGGCGGGTAGACGCCGCGCAAGGCCCGGTTCACCAGAGGGTGATCGGGAGAGTCGCTGAGATCGCGCCAGGTGCCGGAATCGATGCCGTCGACGAACAGGTTGGGGTCGAAGCCGGGCTTCGACACCAGGGCCAGCACGCCGCCGTTGCGCGGATCCAGCGCCACCAGGGCGCCGCGATAGTCGCCGAACGCCTTCTCCGCCACCTGCTGCAATTTCGCGTCCAGGGTCAGGTACAGGCTGTGGCCCGAGGTGGGCGCGGTACGCGAGAGCAGACGCACGGCGCGGCCGCTGGAATCGGTTTCCACCTTCTCGATGCCGGTGTTGCCGTGTAACCAGGCCTCGTAGCTGGCCTCGATGCCGAGCTTGCCGATGTGGTCGGTGCCGCGGTAGTTGGCCATTTGGTCGCTGGCTTCCAGGCGATCGAGATCGTGCTGGCCCATGCGGCCGATGTAGCCCACCACGTGGGAGAAGATGTCGCCGAAGGGATATTGCCGGAACAGGCGGGCCTTCACCTCGACGCCGGGAAAGCGGTAGCGGTTGACCGTGAAGCGGGCGACCTCCTGTTCCGTCAGGCGATTGCGGATGGGGATGCTCTCGAAGTTCTTGCTTTCCGCAAGCAGCCGCTTGAAGCGCTTGCGGTCGCCGGAGTCGACGGCGACCACGGTGGCGAGCTGGTTCAGGGTCTGGTCGAGATCACCCACCTTGTCCGGAGTGATTTCCAGGGTGTAGGCGGAGAAGGTCTGCGCCAGCACCAGGCCCGCGCGGTCGTAGAGGACCCCGCGCGAGGGCGGCGCCGGCACCAGGGAGATGCGGTTGCTCTCGGCCAGGGCGTGGTAG
>CAIXFP010000450.1 GCA_903918705.1 uncultured Pseudomonadota bacterium | reverse complement strand
GTCCATCCCAAAAGTTTGGCGATAACATTAGCACATCTACTGCATGGAAAGTATTGGTTTGGAGATTCCAAATCTCCTTCGTTCGTTGTGTACTTGAAAGACTGCTTTGAATTTCAAATCCTTCTTTTGTGCATGTAATTACCCTTGGGAAAATGTTCGAGGCGGAACGCCTGGCGATGAAATTCGTGGCTGGACGGGATGGCGCCGCACTGGTCGAGCAGGCGCACCGGGGACAGGCTGGTGGCGGCGCAGGCGTCGCTCAGGGCCTTGTACTCCAGGCTGTTCTTGTCCGGCTTGTGGGCCAGTTCGAAGACATGGCCGCGGAAGGCTTCCGGCAACTGGCCCGCTACCATCTGCGCCACCCACTCCGCGCGCAGCTTGGCCTCCCGCGCGCGCCGTTCCAGGCCGGCCTTGGCGGCGGCGAGGATGTCCGCCGCGGCGGCCTTGTAGCGGCCGCGGCCCTTTTTCTGGAAGTAGATCGGCGCGTTGTGCAGGGCCAGGACGATGGCGGCGGCCTCGGGCGCGGTGGGGGCGTGGCCGAAGTAGTCGGCGGCCAGGGCCTCGAAGCCGAATTCCTCGGGCCCGGCGGCTTCCCAGAGGAAATCCAGGTCCAGTTCCTCGCGCAAGGTCCGGGCGGACTCCATCACCTGAGCCGGCGCCGGGGCGGCGTAGCGCAGCAGCACGCTGTTGGCCTTCAGCTTGCCGCGCTTGCCATGCTGGGATTCGATCTGCAGCGAGCTGTCGTTGTCGGCCAGGATGCTGCCGGCCTTGATGTCGCCGTCTTCTTCGTAAAGCACGTACATGGATACCGCCGATTAGTTACTTGGACGTCGCCGAGCGACGCCCGCTGCCCCCCCTCTCCCGCAGGCGGGAAAGGGGCGGGGGGGTGAGGGAACGGGCATGGCGCGAGCCGCCGGGTTCAGGTGAAGGTGCGTAGGCCATGCCCGTCAAAAAGCCAGGATGTCGGGGAGAAATTCGCTGAAGCGGGTGAAGCCGTGGTCGCCGCCTTCGAGTACCACCTGGCGCGCGCCGGGGAAGGCCGCCACCGCTTCGCGGTAATCGAGCACTTCGTCGCCGGTTTCCAGCAGCAGGAGATAGCGCTCCGGGTGGGCCGGGCGGGTCGCCAGGGCGCGCAGTTCGGCCAGGTGTTCGGCGCTCCACACGTACTCGGCGCCGCTGTGCCAGTTCTTCTGCACGCTGCCGACATACTCGGCCAGCTTGGCGTCGCAGGCCACGCAGGGATTCACCAGCACCGCCTTGAGGCCGTGCTTTTCCGCCAGGTAAGTGGCGTAGAAGCCGCCCAGTGAACTGCCGATCAGCTTGGCCGGGCCGTCGCCGCGGGCGATCAGGTCTTCCAGCAGGCGGATGGCGGCGGCCGGGCGGTCGGGCAGGTCGGGACAGACGCAGGTTTCGCCCTGGCCATGCTCGGAAACCCAGGCGAGCAGGTCGCGCGCCTTGCCGGACTGGGAGGAGGAATTGAAACCGTGGATGTAGATCAGCATGTGCGCATTTTAACGGGCTTCCCGGCGCCACTCGCGGAAAGCTTGGCACGGCAACGCGGTAGCCGATCGGGGCTCGGCAGCGGGCCGCCTATTCCTCCTGGGCATACCCCCGCAACTTCCGCCACAAGGAGCTGCGGTTGATGCCCAGGGTGCGGGCAGCCTGGGTCTGGTTGCCGCCCACCGCCTCCATCACCCATTCGATGTAGCGGCGCTCCTGTTCCTCCAGGGTGGGCAGGGCGGCCTCGGCTTGCGGGTAGGCCAGGGGCAGGCGTTGCCGCAGGGCGTCGGGCAGGTGCTCCAGTTCGATGCGCTCGCCGGGGGCGACGGCGACACCGCGCTCGATGATGTTTTCCAGTTCCCGCACATTGCCGGGGAACTCGTATTTCGCCAGCACCTCCAGGATTTCCGGGGCCACCGACGTCACCATCTTGCGCATGCGCGCGGCATGCTTTTTCAGGAAGTGGTTGACCAGCAGCGGCACGTCGCCGTCCCGTTCCGCCAGGGGCGGAATGTGCAGGGCCACGACGTTGAGGCGGTAATAGAGATCCTGGCGCAGGGTGCCGTTGGCCACGGCCGCGGAAAGATCCCGGTTGGTGGCGGCGATGACCCGGATGTCCACCGGCAACGCGCGAGTGGCGCCGACCCGCAGCACTTCGCGCTCCTGGATCACCCGCAGCAGCTTGACCTGCATTTCCACCGGCATTTCGGTGACTTCGTCGAGAAACAGGGTGCCGCCGCTGGCGGTCTCGATCAGGCCCTTGCGGGTGCTGCTGGCGCCGGAATAGGCCTCGCGCTCGTGGCCGAACAACTCGTTGGCCAGCAGGTCGGCGTTCAGCGCGCCGCAGTTGACCGCCACATAAGGACCGTCGCGGCGACCGCTGTGGTGGTGCAGATAGCGCGCGAACAGTTCCTTGCCGGTGCCGCTGGCCCCCTGCACCAACACGTTGCAGTCGGTGGGCGCCACCTGCCGCGCCAGGTCCAGCAGGCGGCGCATGGCGGCGTCCTGGGTGATGATCTGAACCTTGTCGGAATAACTGTCCACCTGTTGCTGCAACTGCCGGTTCTCCCGGCGCAGGCGCACCTTTTCCAGGGCCTCGCCCACCACCTTGCGCACTTCGTCCAGGCGATAGGGCTTGGCGATGTAGTAGAAGGCGCCCTCCTTCATGGCCTGCACCGTGGAATCGGTGGTGGCGTGGCCGGTGATGACGATGACTTCCGCGTCCGGCTGGCGCTCCCGGCACAGGCGCAGCAACTGCATGCCGTCGATGCCTTCCATGCGCAGGTCGGTGAGGAGCAGATCGAAGGTCTGGGTCTCCAGCAGGCGCTTGCCCTGCTCGCCGCCGCCGGCGGCGGTGACCGCGTGGCCGTCGCGCTTCATGATGCGTTCCAGGTTGGACAGGGCGATGTCCTCGTCGTCGACGATGAGGAGGCGATAGCGGTTCATGCCGTGGCTCCCGTGGTTTCCATGGCGGCATCGGGCAGGCGCAGGCGAAACAGGGCGCCGCCCTCGGGTCCGTTGCCGGCGGCGATGCAGCCGCCGTGTTCGTCCACCACCTCGTAGACGATGAACAGCCCCAGCCCCATGCCGTGGCCCACGTCCTTGGTGGTGTAGAAGGGGTCGAAGATGCGCGGCAGCACTTCCGGCGGAATGCCCGGCCCGCTGTCGCGAAACACCATTTCCACCGCCGCGCCGCGCAGCGGGCAGGCCGCCGGGAAGGGCACGGCGTCGCTCACCCGGCGCGCGGCGATGCTCAACCGGCCGGCGCCGTCCAGCGCCTGCACGGCGTTCTTGATCAGATTGAGGCAGGCCTGTTGCAGGCGCTGGCGGTCGGCCGGCAGGTCCAGGTCGGCGGCGATGTCGATGTCCACCCGCACGCCGGTGGGCACTTCGGCCTTGAGGAAGGACAGGGTCTCCTTGACCAATTCCAGCAGCAAGACCCGCTGGGTGCGAAACGGCCGGTCGCGGGCGAAGTCCAAAAGGGAGCGCACGATGTTGCGCGCCCGCTCGCTCTGGCCGTCGATCTGCATGAGCAACTTGCGCTGCTCGGCAAAGTCCCCCTCCTCCAGTTCTTCCAGGAGTATCTGGCAGGACGACCAGATGTTGGACAGCGGATTGTTGAGTTCATGAGCCACGCCGGAGAGCATGGTGCCCAGGGAAGCCAGCTTCTCGGCCCGCAGCAGGTGGCGCTGGCGTTGTTCCAGTTCCCGCAGCAACTCGTTGAAGGCGCCCACCACGGCGATCAGTTCCCGGTCCTCGGAGGGGGCGGGCAACACGTCGCGCTTGCCGCGCAGGATCGCCTCGACCCCTTCCTCCATGCGTTTCAGCGGCTGCACCACCCGGCGTGACAAGCCCTGGCCGATGGCGATCATGAGCAGGGCAAGGCCGACGATGGCCACCACCAGTATCAGGCGAAACCGGGCCAGCAAGGCTCGCACCTGGTTGCGCTCGGAACCCGCCGCATTTTCCGCGACGCCGACGATGCGCTTGCCCATCGCCCGGATGCCTTCCTCCAGGGTGGCGCGCTGCGCCCGGTCGAATCGCCCGGTGGTTTCGTATTGCCACATCAGGCGGTCGTATGCGGCCACGTCATTGCGCAGGCTGGCGACCCCATCGCTGATACCCAGGCGGATGAAGTCCGCCTCGGCCTTATCCAGCAACTGGCGCAATTGATCCAGGTAACGGGCGTTTTCCAGGCGGTCGGAATCCTGCTGATGCAGGAAATAGTTGCGCTCGAAACGGCGGATCTCCATGGTCGTGTCGAACAGCTCGGTGACCCGCTCCCCCAGCAAAACCCGCTGCTCCAGCACCCGGATTTCCTCGAAGGTATAGAGGGAAACCGCCAAAGTCAGCGCCGCCACCAGCAGATAGCCGAAGGTGAGCTTGTTTTGCAGGGAGGAGAGCACGTGTTGCGATCCGGGGAAAAAGGTGTTGCATTTTAAGACACCCACCGATCACCCGCGAAGATATATAAGCAGTTGATAAATAACGAATGGAGCCAGGAAATGCGGTTGAGCGCGTCGACGCCGTTGCATTTCGCGACGCACAACCCCGAAGACCCGCCTGGAATTGTTACAGAATTACTTAATAATCAATGAGTTGATATACATGGCACGACACGTGCTTTAGAAAGCACACTGCAACTATCGGGCACCTGCCCCGCCAAGCCATGACCACACAAATCCTTAAGCGCCTGTTCGAATCGTTGGCCTTCGCCAACGTCGGCACCCTGAGTGAATTCCGTCGCGTCCTCCATCGCCGCGAGCCTCTGACCGGCACCGCCGCACCGATCCGCGCCACCGTGTCCAGCGGCAACGTGGTTCCGTTCCGCAGGGAGGAGGCCACCACCACCGCCGTATTCCACAACCCCCTGCTGCCGAAGGCCAGATTGAAGCCGTGAAGACCTCGACCGCCATGTCCGCGCAACTCTCCCCGCACCCGCCCAAATCCTTTTTCTCCTTCAACTTCCTGGCTTTCTTCAAGCGCTTCGCCTTCACCGGCGAGACGCTCAAGGAAGACCTGATCGCCGGCATCACGGTGTCCCTGGTGGCGGTGCCCCAGGCCCTGGCCTATGCGCAACTGGCCGGGGTGCCGGCGTATTACGGCCTCTATGCCTCGCTGATTCCCACCATCATCGGCGCCCTGTTCGGCTCCTCGCGCCAGCTTTCCACCGGCCCGGTGGCCATGACCTCGCTGCTCACCGCCGCCAGCGTCGCCCCCCTGGCCGCCCACGGCAGCGAAACCTTCTATGCCTACGTGATCCTGCTGGCCCTGGTGTCCGGCCTTTTCCAGATCGCCTTCGGCGTACTGCGCATGGGCGTGCTGCTCAACTTCCTGTCCCACCCGGTGCTGATGGGATTCATCAATGCCGCCGCACTGATCATCAGCCTGTCGCAACTACCCACCCTGCTGGGCATCCCGTCGCAGCAATCGAGCCACTTCCTGGTGGACATCTGGGGCGTCATCACCCACGCCAACACCATGCACGAGATGTCGTTGGGTTTCGGCGCCGTGTCCATCGTGCTGTTG
>CAIXFP010000449.1 GCA_903918705.1 uncultured Pseudomonadota bacterium | reverse complement strand
CGATGTCGAAACTGTCGGAATCGGCCACCGCGCAATCAGTCAACCCCAATTCGGCCCGTTCCAGCAATTCCTCCGTATCGGGCACATTCATTTCCACCCAGGCCAGGCCGGGATTGTGCTGCTTGAGCAGGCGCAGGCTGTCGACATGACTGCTCTGGGCCACCACTTCCAGGCGCAGGCCCTGCAAATCCGCCGCGGATTGCGGCACCTTGCGCAAGGGCCGGCACACCACCCATTCCTTGACCTGGCCGTAAGTCGGACCGAAGTGGTAGCTCACGCGGCGTTCCGGCGAGGCGCTCAGGCCGGCGGCGGCCAGGTGCGCCTGGCCCTGTTTCACGAGATCGAACATCTGGCCCAGGGAAGCGGCGAGGATGAAACGCACCCGCCAACCCTGCTCCGTTGCAAACTGCATGACCAGGTCATGCTCGAATCCCACCGCTTCGGACTTGGCGTTCAGGTAATACGTGGTTGGACTATTGCGTGTCACCACCACCAGTTCGCCCGAATCCTCCGGCGCGGGAATGGGCGCGGGCGAGCAAGCTGCCAGGCAAAAAGCCAGCAACACCACTGTAGCCACGTAGCCGTCAAGCCTGGTCATTTGCTCTGAGCGCGTCACGACGCATGAGTAAAAAAAGGTGCCGCCCTTTCCCGCCCAAGGCCGGCCTTGAAGGGAAAATCCGTCCCGAAAAATGGCGGGGTGGGCCCATACCGCGGATGCGAAACCCGTCCAATGCCGCCACCGGCCCTGCGCCACAGCGTAAGGTCGAAATCAGGGCAGGCCATGGGCGGCTGTCATGGGTACTTTTTACACGTTGTTGCACCCGCCAGCCATACGGCGAAAAAAACCGGCACGGAATATCCGGCTCCTCGTGGGTGTACAGCACAAGATTGGCCAGCAGGCGAACAATCGCGCTGTCACGTGGGAATGGCAGGCAGGCCGGAAGGTGGGAGGGGACGGCAACGAGGAGCGGCGTAGCGAGCAGGATCGCCAATCCCGGTAGCATGCCGTGGAAACGCAACGCTGCCAGGCCCTCCGCATGCCCCCGGCCGGCCCGGAGCTCGGCACGCACGCTTTCGTAGAGGGCGACCGCCGACGGCGGCAGCAACGTTTCTGTTACGGTTTTTTTTGCGCGCGAGCGCGCGTTCGATGCTGCGTGGGTGTACTGACAGGCCCATTTCGGCGGCAATCTCCTGTGCCAGGCTGCGAGCGTGAATGACGCCATCGCTTTGCACGCGTTGCTCGATGAAGGCCATCACTTCGGCGGTCAGCTTGTGCGCGCCTTTGGGGCGGATCGCGGCGAGCCTGTTACGCATGGACCTCCTCATCCTCGACGAACTGGGCTATCAGACATTATCTGGAGGCGCCATGCCGCCCAGCGCGAAACGATCAGGCGCAATCTGCAGGCACAATCCGAGCAGGTCAGGCTGGCGTTACTACCCCCCTACCCAAGCCTGCGGATCCTGACTGGTAGATCAAACCATGCGTGTGAGCAATCCGAGTTCACACGGCCACGCCATCAGTTCTGAATCCGACAACACCACGCCTTCCGGCAGTCGCTCGGTCAGACGTAACACCAGGGCGGAATCGCCCGCCAGCATCACCACGGCCACCCGATTGACCGGCACCTCGACCCCCAGCAAACGCGACAGAAACCGCGCCGCGCCCTCGTGGCCGATGGCAGAAGCGAAGCCGTTCACCACAAAGGCCCGCGCGTCTTCCAAGGCAAGCGGTCCAGCGAAACGCCAGTCGCCATAAGCAGTAAGCACGGGGGAGTTGAGCAGATACAGCATATCTCGCCTCACCCACTGCCATTAGTTGCATAAAAGTCCTGATCCATCAGCCGCATATCCGCCGACAGCTATTCCCGGGCCGCCTGCGCCGATTCTTCCGGCGTGCCGAAGCGGGGAACAGAAAGCGTGTTCATGCTAACATCTGTATTACGATGTAACACGCGCAGGAGTCCATCATGCAAACCACCCTGACCGTCCGTCTGTCTGACAGCGAGGCGCAAGCGCTGGATACGATTTGCGCCAGCACCGGAAAATCCCGCAGCGAAGTGGTGCGTGATTCCTTGCGGGCTTATCGCCTGCGCGAAGCACTGCGCGCCAGCCAGGCCCAGCTTGGTCCGGCCGCCCGCGCCGCCGGCTGGCTGACCGAGGAAGACATTCTGCAAGACGTGTTTTGAAGGTCTTTCTGGATACCAATGTCTGGCTGTCCGCGGCCATCTTTGCCGGACTGTGCGAGGCGTTGGTCACGGAATGCGCCGACCGGGACTGGCTGGTCACTTGCCCACTGGTACGGGTCGAGGCGCATGACGTGCTGACGAGGAAGTTTCCCCACCTGCCCCAGGCGCCCGATTTGTTCGACGCTTTATGGAGCGAGGCTCCGTTGGTGGCCGATGTCGCCGACCCCGCCGACGACAATGACGCCCGCCTGGTGGCCGCCGCCGTCGCCGCCAACGCCGATCTGTTCGTCACCGGTGACAAGCGGGTACTGGGCTGGAAGCAGTCGGGCAATCTGCGCATCGTCACGCCGCGAGAAGCCTGGATTATCTTATTTGCACCGCATTTGCAGCACTGAGGGAGGCGGAGAACTGGGGCGGCCAGTTGCGCATGACGGAGGTTTCGGCGGTGGCGCGCATCAGACTTGCCCACGCAAAATGTTCAGTTTAAGTTTGCGTATTCCACGCAACCTGGACACCCATTCCACGGCAAGCTGGACAGTGATTCCACGTGAAGCTGGACAGTCGGAGCGCAGCGACGCGGGGGTTTGGTTTTACTCTGGGCGTCCCTTCGTAATCAAGTTTTCAGCTTCCT
>CAIXFP010000448.1 GCA_903918705.1 uncultured Pseudomonadota bacterium | reverse complement strand
ATTGTTGCCGAGTATGAGGGCAAGCCAACCACCACGTCTCTGATCGTCGCCGAGCATTTCAGCAAGCGCCATACCCATATTCTTGATGCCATCAAGGCGATCATGGAGGACGGGGAAACGCTTGGCATTGAGCCGGAATTTCGGCTCAGTGAATATCTTGATCCAAGAGGCCGATCACTGCCGATGTACATCATGGGCCGCGACGGCTTCTCGCTGCTGGCTATGGGCTTCACCGGCAAGAAGGCTCTGACGTTTAAGCGCAACTACATCCGTGCCTTCAATCTCATGGAGGCAACGCTCAAGCGCCGCGACGAATGGCAACCCATCCGAGACGCCGGGAAAGGCATGCGGCGCGACTTGACCGATGCCATCGCCGACTTCATCGAGTATGCCAAGCGCCAGGGGGCCGGAAAGGGCGCAGATCACTACTACGCCAACTTCACGCGGATGGAGCCCTGTCCTATCACATCCGACGCGAGATGGAACGCGGCGCGTCCTACAAGGACATCTACATTTCGGCCAAGGGCATTGCCCAGACATCGATCGACTTGATGGGCGGGAGGCGGATGCTGCCAGAGACTTTGGCGGTGGCAGCATGATGTCGTGACTTCACCATGGGGCAATCACGGCTAGGGGTTCCCGAAACATGGCATGTCATGACCTCCATGCCTCGCCGTGACTTCCACGGTAGAGGTCTTGCGAGGTCGCAATGCACATCAGCAAGTTCAACCCAGATCAACTCGTTGCCACCCTTGTTGCCGAGTACGATGGGAAGCCAACCACGACATCTTTGATTGTTGCTGAATATTTCAGCAAGCGGCACGCTGATGTGCTGCGTGCCATCGACTCGATGGCCGGCGAGTGCGGCGCCGACTTTCATCAGCGCAGTTTTGCGCCAATGACCTACACGGTCAGCACGGGGAAAGGTGCGCAACGGGAAGATAGGGCTGTTCGCATATCAAAGGACGGTTTCACATTGCTGGCTATGGGCTTCACCGGCAAGAAGGCCATGAAGTTCAAGCTCGACTACATCCGTGCCTTCAACGCCATGGATGCCATTCTCAAGCGCCGCGACGAGTGGCAGCCCATACGCGACGCTGGTAAAGGCATGCGGCGCGACCTGACCGATGCCATCGCCGACTTCATCGAATATGCCAAGTGCCAAGGTGCCGGAAAGGGCGCAGATCACTACTACGCCAACTTCACGCGGATGGAGTACAGGCTGCTGTTCGCCATCGCTGCGGGCATGCCCAAGGGATTTCGCAACCTGCTGGACGTCGAGAGCCTGGACACGCTCGGCTACACCGAGAAAGCCCTGTCCTATCACATCCGACGCGAGATGGAACGCGGCGCGTCCTACAAGGACATCTACATTTCGGCCAAGGGCATTGCTCAGACATCGATCGACTTGATGGGCGGGAGGCGGATGCTGCCAGAGACTTTGGCGGTGGCAGCATGATGCCGGTGCTGTTCCTGAAAGGAAATGGCAATCCATACCACGACCCGAAAACAGGACGGTTCACGGGCGCAGCAACGGTGGATGGCGAATACTCAGCTTGGTCGCCGCCGTCAGATGGAATCAAGACGCTATCGGAAGCGAAAGCCTACTATGCCACCAATCTCCGGGGCGTGTGGACGATCGTCATCAACCGGAAGGCCGGTCTGCGCAAGGTAAAAGTTGACCTGCGCGAGAACGAGGAGCACGCCTACACCAAGACCGTGAATGGTCGGCGTGAGTTCTGGCCGGAAAGAGCGCGCAAGATGAGTGCCATCATCAACACCCTGGCTCATCCTGGTGTCGTACTGGAAAATGGAGACAGAGACCTATTCGTGGAGCGTGCCGGTGCTGGTGGACACGAGGTGGTCGTCCTGGCATGGAAGGAGGACACGAAGGATTACCGCTTTCGTTCATTCCACTACTGGTCAAACGAGGAATACCGGAGGCTGACAGGCCCAACAAGCCGTGGCGGGTACAGAAACGCCAAGGTGAGGGGTGTCGCCGTCCAGAAAGACGAAACCCCGGTCAGGAAATCTGCCGGGGTTGCGCTTGGCGAGCATTCAAGTTTCGAGTCGCCGCCCAATTTTCCCAATTTGCACCGCACGACCTTGGCAGGCTCTTTCGAGCTTGGGGGGGCACACACAGGTATTGGTTGGCCCGACGACCCCAGTATCGCCTATCTAGCCGACATAATCAAGTCGATGGATTCCACGGTTGTGGTGCTGTTTCGCAAGGCTGCCTAATGCTCAAATCCTTCCCGCGCCCAAACGACCTCATCGAGTTCCTGTCCGACGAGCAGATTGAATCCGGCCCGCTGACGGCGGTGGTCGAGGAAACGGACGGGGACGACGTTCACCTCCGGGTGGCCGGTCAGTCGCTCTGGCTGGATTGAAACGCCCTGCTGCACGCGGCATTGATGAACAGGATAGGCTGGTAACACGACGAACTGAGCATTACCTGTCGACGCGGACCCTCATCGTCGGGCCAGGGATGTAGTCCTCAT
>CAIXFP010000447.1 GCA_903918705.1 uncultured Pseudomonadota bacterium | reverse complement strand
TGAACCGCTTCATGCCCACCATGGAGGTGGAGCCGAACGGGGTCGAGTAGACCAGCACGTTGGCGCCCGCTGCGCGGTAGGCGGCGGCTTCCTGTTGGTAAAAATCCGAGCACTTGCGCAGCAGTTCTTCGCGCAGGTCGACGGGGCCGGTGAGCAGCAGTTCCATCCATTTGTCCATGCCCATGAGCAGGGCCGGCAGGGTGGTGGAAGCGGTGAGGTAGGCGCAAATGGGATGGGTGGCGCCCACTTCAGCGCGCAGGATGTCCAGGCACTTGGCCGTTTCCGCCCAGGCCGGATGCGCCGTGATGTCCTCCGGCACTTCCAGGCGGGCGATGTCGTCCCAGCTCTGGATGACGAAATCCGCCACGTTGGGGGCGCCGTCGTCGTCGAACAGGATTTCCCGGCTACCCAGCAGTTCGGCTTCCTTCCCGACGTAGAACAGGCTCCAGACGTTGTCGTAGCCGTGGCGTGCCCGCATCCGCAGCTGGCCCGCGGCCACGTGCTCGCCGCTGGAGTAATACGCTTCCTGGCCCATGCCCAGTTCCCGCGCGCCTTGATCGAGCAGGTTGCAGAACACCGGAATGCGCGGCGCGGGGCTGCCGTCGATGGCGGCCACCAGGATTTCCAGGGGGGTCATGGCTTGACCTCCCGGATCAGATCGACGATCACGCGGCCGGCGCTGACGCCATCCGCCGCCCAGGCGTCGGCGCCCACCGACTTGTACAACTCGCCGTCGAAACGGTAGGGTGCGCCGCCCACCACCAGGCGGATGCGTTCCTCCAGGCCGCGTTCCCGCAGCAATTCCCGAACTCGGGAAGCGCCCTTGGGGCCGGTGGCGGTATGCACCATCATGGCCGAGATGGCGATCACCTGGGCGTCAGCGGCGACGGCCGCATCGACGAAACGCTCAGCCGGCACGTTCACCCCCAGGTCGCTCACCTCCACCATCAAGGCCTTGAGGCAGCCCATGACGATGCGCTTGCCCAGGGAGTGCAGGTCGCCGCTGGCGGTGCCCATGACCACCCGGCCGATGATTTCCGGTGGCCGCTGGAATTTCTCCAGCATCTTCTCGGTGACCGAGGCGGCGATCTGGGCCGTCATGAAATGCTGGGCCAGGTTGGTGTCCGGATCCTTGGTGATGCGGGACATCATTTCCTCGACCGCCGGGATGACCACCTTGAAGACGATATCCTCGGCGCTGATGCCCTGGGCCAGGGCCGTGTCGACCACGGCAAAGGCGGCTTCGGAATCGGTCTCGAAGACCGCCTCGTTGTAGGCCTTGATGATGTGTTCCAGCATGGTCGCTCCTTCCTCACGCCACCGGCGGAACCGGTCTCAGGCGAAGGTGGTGTATGTAGGTGTCGTCGTAGGTTCCCGACGTGGACAGGTTGGCCGCATGTATCCCGCGGCACAGGTCCGTGAACAGCCCTTCCCCGTCACGGGCCAGAAGGGCGCGTTCGCAGCCGGCCAGGGAGGCGTCGGCGCGCAGCTCCACGCGGGCGGGGTCGATTTCCGGCAACAGCCCCAGCGCCTGGGCATGGGGGATGTCCAGGGTGTGGCCGAAGGCGCCGCAGACGCAGAGGCGCCCCAGGTCGCCCCAGCCCATGCCGGCGAGCCGAAGCAATTCCGCCATGGCCGCCGCCGTGGCGGCCTTGGCGCGCTGGAAGGCATCGACGTCGCCGCCGCTGAGGGCGCTGCGCGGGTTGGCCGGGTCCAGCCGGAAGCCCTCGCCGGGGGCCACGGCGAAGCGTCCGGAAGGTTTCAGGATGCCGTCGGCCAGCAATACCGCCACGGCGTCCAGCAATCCGGAGCCGCAGAGGCCGCGCGCCGGCGCGCCGGCCAGGGTGTCGCAGGCGTAAGTGCCGGCCTCGGAGCGGACTCGGAAGATGGCGCCGGCCTCGGCCGCCATGCCGTAGCGAATTCCCCCGCCCTCGAAAGCGGGGCCGCCAGGCACCGAGGTCACATGCAGGGTGGCGCCGTCCCACAAGGCGATCTCGGTATTGGTGCCCACATCCAGCAGCAGGGAGCCGGGCGGCCCCGCCGTGAACTCCGTGGCGATCAGGTCGGCCAGCAGGTCGGAGCCGATGAAACCGGCCACCGGCGGCGCCACCACGATGGCGGCATTCGGCATGAACCACTGTTTGTGCCAGGCCTCCTGATCCCGTGGCAGACAATCGATGGGCCGTTCCCAGTTGTCCGGTTCGAACAGGTCCGCGCCGCCGTGTTCGGTGAGCAGGGCGAGCATGGCGGTGTTGCCGACGATGAGAACCTGGCCGATTTCAGCCAGCATGGGCGTCACCTCGCCCACATCCCGGGCCAGGATGTCGCGCACCGCCTGGACGATGGCGCTGCGGGCCAGCCTGGCCAGTTCTGCGGCCCGCTCCGGAAGCCGCATGGCGGCATCAAGCCGATTGAGCACGTCGGCGCCGAACACCCCCTGGGGGTTCGGGCCGCGCCGGGCAGCGATGCGCTTGCCCCGCTTGCGGTCCCACAGGGCGACGCGGATGTGGGTGGTGCCCAGATCCACCGCCACGCCAAAGACGTGGCGTTCCAGTTCCGGTCGGCGGTCCGCCGGTGGCGCCAGGTCTTCTGGAGGAATGCCGCGCCATTGGGAAGGCGGGGCGGGATGGTCGAGGCGTATCTCGGCGTCGCCCAACAGGCGCAACTGGCAGGCGAGCCTCTGTCCCTGGCCGCGCTCTTCCGGCGTCAGCTTCTGATATTCGGCGAGGGTGAGCGGATTGACCTCGCCACTCAGCAGCGTGATCCCGCAGGCGCCACAGGAACCGGTGCCGCCACAGGCGGCGCGCACGCGCAGTTCGGTGGTGTCCAGCAGTTCGCGCGGGGAAGCGCCCGGCGTGGCGGCGAGGCGATATTCGCTGCCTTGCGAGTGCACCAGCAGGGTCACCATGAGCTATGCCCACGGCCGGTGCATGCCCGCCGCGTCCCGTGCTCGTGAGGGGGCGACGAGACCGTGGCGGAACGGGTAGGTCCGCCGGACGCGCGACAGGGCGCCGGTCCATGCCGAGATCCCGCAGCCAGACCGCGGGCCGCCACGGAACGCTCCAGTTTGGCCAGCGTCGTCGGGACGTTGGCATGATCGATGTGGTTCACCTGCTGCTCGATTCCGGTCAACTTGTTGAGGGATAACGGGCATTCCTGGAATTTCTTGAGCCCGCGCGACCATGCCCACGGGAATAATCGTGTTTCGCGCAATCGCAACGGACTGTCTTGCGCGATCGCGATCACGCCATGGATCTGCGCGCCGGCCCGCTCTCCCACTCGGGCGCGCTCAACCAGGGAATCAGGGGTGATGAAACCTCCGGCGAGGGATTGCTTCCGGGTATGGGAAAGTACCAGGGATCGCCCACCCCCCACGTTCATGGGGGTCACACGCGGCATGGGTTTGACTAGCATGGGTTGCGTCGTGGCACCTCCGCGTCCGTCATCCACCTGTCGTCAACAAGGAACACACTCATGAACCTCGGAATCAATACGTTGCGAACCCTGTTGGGCAGCGCGGTCCTGGCGCTGGCACTCGGCGGTTGCGGTGACGGCGGTGGCACGACCTCCAGTTCCACTACCCTCGACGGCATGGCCATGGCCGGCCCGTTCCTGAGTGGAACGGTGTGCGCCTATGACGCCGCGAACCATGGCCAGATCGGCCATTGCAGCACGATTGCCAGTGCCACCAGCACCTTCAGCATCGATGTCGGTGATTTCTCCGGCGACCTGATCGTCGAAGTCAGCAATGCGACCTACGACGACGAAGCCAATCCGGACGACAACGTGACCGGCACCCATCTGGCCGGGACGTTGCGCACACTGGTCCATGTGACGAGCGGCAGCGGTACCGTGTCCGTGGCCGTGACGCCCCTTACCGAAGCCGCGCTGCGCCTGGCGGGCGAGCACCCCGATGATGCTTCGCTGCGGGCGGCCCTGGCGCGGCTCGCGGAATTGTTCCCGGCTCTGGGCAACCTGGACCTGCGCGCCATACGCCCCGACCTCACCAACAACCTGGGGCTGGCCTACCGCCAGGGACTGCGCGCCCTCTCGCAGATGCAGTGGGCTGCCGGCGCGGGTTATCGCGGCGATCTCAACGCCTACCTGAATAACCTACTCGCCGTCGCGGGAGGACCGAACACACTTGCAGCGGAATTCGCCGCTCAGCTCAACAGTGGCCTTAACAGCCACTGCGCCCTTGCCAACAATGTGCTTGCTTGTACGCTGCCCACCGGTAATGGCGGATCCGGCGGCGCGGCCGGAGATTACACACTGACAGTGACTGTCACCGGCGTGCCAGCCCCGTTGATCGTTCTTAGCAACGTGCCGAAGCCTGCCACTCAGTCGGAATTCTGCGGTGATACTCAAGTTCAGTCCGCATTGCAGAACCTGTCCCAGGCGGGCGCCACCCTGACCATCGACAGTTGCGCCTTCAACGGCACCACCGGCAGCATCTCCGCCACGGTGCACATCACCAGTCCCATGGCCATGACCGTCCCCTACACGGTGGATTACACCTACAGCGGCGGCAGCAGCGGAGGCAGCAGCGGCAGCGGCGGGGTGAACGGCCCCACAGTGGATGCCGCTCAGGTGGCCACCCTTTGTCCCGGCGCACGGACCACCATCCCTGTCGGCATCACCCAGTATTCCGGTTGTGATGGCAGGAACATCACCCAAAGCAACATGGCTGTCCTGAACACCCTCAATAGCTGGTTCTCCGCGCACGGCACTGGCATGACGGTTTACAACAGCAATCATGGCGGCGTGGCCGCGGGTGACAGTTGCAGCTTTGGCATCGAGCCGGGTCTCGGCCTGTGGCTTTTGACGGTCAACAACCTATCCGTCGCCCTCACTCCGGGTAGTTTCGACGGGTCCGCCAATTCCATCATCCAGGTCAGTTCCGCTGGCGAGATCGTGTACATGGCCCTGGGTGACTTCAGTACCGCCACGGGAGGACGTGAGATCAGCTTCATGAGCGGCAAGCTCGATGTCGTCTATCAGTCGATGTCAGGCGGTAACACGAATACCCTGTTCTGCGGCAATGCCAACTAACTGTGACGGCGGTGATGCCGCCCGGGAAATAGCAATCCCGCGCGGCCCTTCGTAGCGGCGGCCTTCCGGTCGCGGCCGCCAGGCAGGGGCGGAAGCGGGTGGGTTCCGCCAGGCCATGGAGTGACACCATTGCGGGCGGCCGCCCGCTCGTGCTTGTGGTCGGGCGGCCGACTGCGTACGCTGGACGCCACTTCACCCAAGTCCACCATGCCGGCTCACCAGACTCCTCCCTCGCACTGGCATTGGACGCTGACCATCCTGCTGATCGCGGCGCTGGCGGGCCTGTTCCTGTTCAGTGTGCCCCTGGCCCGCACCGACCCCGGCGACGTGCGCGAATTCCGCCAGTCCGAATTCCTCGGTCTCGATCTGTCCGCTCCCCCGGATTCCCATGATGCACGCTGGCACCCATTGCCGCTGCCGGACCTCTGGTCGCGTCGCGGCATGTTCGGCACAGGCGGCTGGTATCGCCTGAACCTGCCCATGAGCCGACTGCCCGACACATTGCAGGGCATCTATCTGTTTCGCCTCAACATGAACGCGGCCCTGTACCTCAACGGCGTTTATCTGGGCGATGGCGGCTACATGGGCACGCCGCTGGCGCGCAACTGGAACCGCCCGCTGTATTTCACCGTGCCACGTCCCTTATGGCGCGCCGGCGACAACGAATTGCTGATTCACCTGCGCATGCAGCCCGGATTCGGCATGCTGGCGCCACCGCAACTGGCAGCCGACAAGGTGCTCCGGCCGCGTTACGAACGGCGGCTGTTCCTGCAAAACGAGCTGAGCCAAAGCTACACCATCCTGCTCTCCGCCGTGGCGCTGTTTGCCCTCGGCCTTTGGCTGCAGCGCCGCGGTGACACCCTGTATCTCTGGTTCGCCGGCTCCAGCCTGTGCTGGGCGCTGTTCAACACCCATCTGTTTCTGCGCTATCCGCCCATCCCGGAGGATGCCTTCCGCTGGCTGGCGCATACCGCCCTGGATTTCTGGATGGTGCTCCTGGTGGGCTTTGTCCATCGCTTTCTGGATCGCCCGCATCGCCGCATGGAATTGTTGCTGGCCGTCACCCAGGGTTTTCTGGCGACCGGGCATGGCCTGCTGCCGGTGCTGATCGGCTATCGCTTCACCGCCGTTTCCCATTCCCTCACCCTGGCTCTCGCGCTCTACCTGGCCGGGCTCTCCTGGCGCCGCTGGCTGCGGGGAGGCGGCCGCGAGGCCCTGATCCTGGCCCTGGCCCTGTCCTCCCTGTTGCTGGCCGGTTTGCACGACTGGGTCATGGAGAACCCGTTTCCTGGCTTGTTTTCCCACGCCTTTCTGGAAGCCCTCTGGCGCCACCAGTTCCACTTCCTCTTCTTCCTGGTGCCGGCCATCCTTCTGGTACTCGCCTGGCGCCTGACCGGTCGGTTCGTGCGCGCCCTGAACGACTCGGAACGGCTCAACCTGGAATTGGAGGAACGGGTGGCGGCGGCCTATCTCGAACTGGGCCACAGCTTCGAGCAGCGCCGCGGCCTGGAACTCGACCAGGCTGCCGCCAACGAGCGCGAGCGCATCTACCGCGACCTGCACGACGACATCGGCGCCAAATTGCTGTCCCTGGTAATTGGCGCGCAGTCGCCCGAGCACGCCGACACCGCCCGCGCCGCCTTGCAGGATTTGCGTGATGTGGTGTCCCGCTCCGGCCGGGGGCCGCAACCGCTGGCATTCTTGTTGGCCGACTGGCGCAACGAGATGGCGGGGCGTCTGGCCGCCGCCGGCCTGGCCCTGGAGTGGCGGCAGTCGGACGAGCTGACGGACCCGGAAATCTCCCCCAGCGCCGCCTTGCACCTGGGCCGCGTGTTGCGCGAGGCAGTTTCCAACGTGCTGCGCCATGCCGGCGCCACCCGGGTGACGGTGGCGGTGGCGGAACACAACGGTCACATTGCCCTGAGTGTCGAGGACGACGGCGCCGGACCGCCCTTGACCACCCACCATCAGGGGCGTGGCATGCGCAACATGGGGGCCCGCATCGAACAGTTGCAAGGCACCATTTCCTGGGAGTCCGGGCAGGAGGGCGGCTGCCTGTTGAGCCTGTTGCTGCCGTTGCACATGCTGGCAGTGTGAGCCGGGTCGTTCGGGCGACGTCCGGTAGTGCCGGCACCTCGCCGGCTTCGTGGGCCTGATCCGATGAACGCGGCCGGCGCGGCGCCGGCGCTACGGTCAGAACGGCAGGGTCACGCTCAGGTGCAGGTTGTCGGTTTTAACCGCGTTGCGGCCGTCCAGCAGGGTTTCGTACTGAACGCTGACCAGGGCCGGCAGCCCATGGCCGCTGGCGAGATAGCCGCGGACGCCGCTCCACGTCACCCCGAGCCAGCCTTTCAGCGTGTATCCGGCGGTGCCGGCTTCGAGGCCGCTGACGTCCTGGCCCCGCGCCGAGGTATAGGCGGTGGCGCCGTTGGCGGAATACTGGAGCCGGCTGAACCATAACCAGTTGCCGCGATGCAGTCCGCCCTGGAGGTCCACCGTGTAGGCGTCGCCGATCTGGCGCTTCAGGTACTCGCTATTGGCCCGAGGCACCAGGGGCACGGAGCCGGAGGCAAAGGCCCGGGCCTGGACATGGTCGGGCAGGGAATGGGTGTACTGCACCCCCGACCACAGCTCCCACCCGTTCGGCCAGCGGTGGGAGTGTTCCAGCGCCAGTTGCAGATCGTTGCTGCCGTCTTCCAGTTGCAGGTCCACCAGATTGTCAGGGTCGTCCGGCTTGGCCAGGCCGATGCGCAGCACCGGGGTCAATACCGTGCTCCAATTCTCGCCCTTGGCGAAGCGCCAGCGCGCGCCGAGGTTGGCGTCGATCGGGCTGTCGGTGCTGGTGGACGCCACCGGTTTATAGCCGTAGAGGTTGACCAGCGCCGCCTGGACCATGGCCGTGGCGTTGGGGATGTTGGCGCCGACCACCTGGTAATCCACCTGATTGCGCAGGTGCGACCAGCCGAACACGGCACCGGCGGTCAGGTCGTCGTCGATGCCGTAGCCATAGGTGAAACGCAGGCGTTCCCCGGAGGCCTTGGAGGTGAGTTGGGTAGTGCCCAGGTTGACTCCGGGCGGGGCGGGCAACACGGCATTGATGGGCAGGCCGTTGAAACCGGAAAACAGTTTTTCCCGGTGGCCGCTGTCGTTGAACCGCTCCGTCGCCACGCCGTAGCGGACTTCCGCCCGGAAAGCCTGGCGACCGGCCGGCAGGAGGTCGCTGGCGAGGGTGTCGTCCAGGGTGAGTTCCTGGGCTTGGAGGGGGCTGGCCAGTAAAAAAAGCGCGGGCGACAGGCGCGTAAATGAAAAATTCATCGTTTATCTCCCGATGACTCGGGAATGGTTTTGGTTGGCCGGCGATGATAACCAGAGCGTTCCCCTCCGGCAGTGAGAAATAACAGACTCCCGCCCCCCCCGTTCACGGGGGTCACGGCGTCGCCCAGCGCCATTAGCATCACTTCCATGCTGCGGGAGGCGCCCGCGTCTATGGTCAACGTTGCTAGGGGTTACTTCATGAAGTTTGCATACAACAAATTCGCGGTCCTGCTGGGAGGCGCTGTGTTGCTGTTGGGGTTGGGCGGTTGCGGCGGCGGTTCGTCGTCCTCTCCGACTTCCACCACCCTCCACGGCATGGCCCTGGCCGGCCCCTTCCTGAGCGGCAACGTATGTGCATACCAAGTCAGCAACGGCGCCAAGGGCGCCTTGCTGGGGACCTGCACCAGCATCGTCGCCGCCACCAGCAGTTTCAGCGTGGATGTGGGCACTTACACCGGCGACGTCCTGGTGGAGGTGAGCAACGCCACCTATGACGACGAGGCCAACCCCAACGACAACGTCACCGGCACCCCCCTCACCGGCACCCTGCGCAACCTGATTCATGTCGGCGGAAATGGCGGCACGGTGAATCTGGCGGTGACGCCCCTGACCGAAGCCGCCTTGCGCCTGGCCGGGGCCCATCTCGACGACGCCGCGGTGCGGGCCGCCATCGCCCAACTCGCCGCCCTGCTGCCGCTTGGACCGAATCTGGACCTGCGCCGCACCCCGCCGGCAGCCGACAGCGCCGACGGCCTGGCCTACCGCGAAGCATTGCGGGCCTTGTCGCAATTGCAGTGGGGCGGCGGCAGCGGGCCGTTCCACGGCGATCTCGGCGGCTTCCTGAGCAATCTGGTCGGCCAACTTGGGGGCGCCAACACCCTGTCGGCGGACCTCCTCGCGCAACTCAATAGCGGCATGAACAGCGACTGCGCCATCACCGCCGCAGTGCTCACCTGCTCCGTGGCCTCGAGCGGCGGCAATTCCGGGGGCGGCAACAGCGGCGTCAGCCTCAGCCCGGCCACGGGTGTCGCCGGAACGCGGGTCACGGTCAGCGGCATCGGCATGGCAACGTATGCCGCGTATCAACCCAATCAAATCAAGTTCGGCACGGAAGCGGGGACCGGCTATCAGGCCAGCTTCACGGGATCGACCGCCAGCGTGAGCGCCCTGGTGCCTTCGGGCCTGGCGGCGGGTAGCTACACGGTGACCTATGTCAGCGCGGGTGGCGGCCAAGCTCCAATTACGGTAGGCACGTTTGTCGTCACGGACGCGGGGGGCGGCTCTTCGGGTGGCGGCGGCGGGAACAATACCCCCGCAGTGACCTCCTATACGCCCGGCACGGGGGCGGTCGGCAGCACCGTCACCCTCAGCGGCAGCAACCTCGGTAAGTTCACGCCGGCGCCTTTGGTCAAGTTTGGCACCACCACCGCCACGGTTTCCACGGCGACAGCCACTTCGATCAGCGTCACCGTGCCGGCCGGACTGGCGGCCGGCAGCGTCGCCATCACCCTGTCCAATTTCGATGGAACTGGCGTTGTCAGCGTCGGCAACTTCACGGTCACGGCGTCCGCCGGCGATGGAAGCAATGGAGGAGCGGGAGGCGGGAGCGGAACGGGCTCGGGTGGCAACACCACTACGGGTACCGCCGCCAACGGAACACCAGCGCTTGATCCGACAAAGTGCGCCAGCAGCATATCGCTTGGTTCCGCGGGCGCTGGTCTGACCATGACCATGTATCTCGCCTGTGGGGCTAATGCCGTGGCCGATTTTTCTGGCGTCACCCTGGTCGATTTCACCGATGGAATGACCTGCACGGCCAGTTACAGCGCCGGTGTGCTGACAGTGGCCAAAGGGCCGCTCACGGCTTTTGCGGCCTTGAATGGCGATAAGGGCAGCGACAGCATGACCACCTTGTCGAACGGGACGACGGAAACGATCTCAATCTTGTCGCCTCAGGACAAGACCAGCACGACCTCGAATACCATAGCCACCGTGACGTGGAATGCGGCTGGCGCTGTCAAGCAAATCCAGGGAGGTGCGACGGCCATCGGTGGCGCCTACCAGACGTTTAACTGCTTCCAGCCTTAACAACGGACATGCCCTGGATGGGATGTCTCATCCAGGGTTGCCGGCGTACCGAAGCAGCCGCCATCCAGTCTCGCCAACAACGCACTCGCTCAAGCCGGCGGCGAGTGTTTTCGTCGGGGGTTGATGGTCCCGCGCACCCCGATGCCCGGGGTGAGGTACCGGGTGATTTCACTCAGGTCGACAGCAAAACAAACATCAACTGACATCTATGTTCGCCCACTTTCGCTCCGGCTTCATCCTCGAAGATCTGCCCGAATCCCAACGCTGGCTTGCCCGTGCCTTGAACGAGGCCTTTCCCGGCATAGCCATCGCCAGCGCCGCCAGCCTCGTGGAAGGGCGGAGCTTGATCACGGGCGGATTGCGGCCCGGTATCGCACTGATCGATCTGGGGCTGCCGGACGGTTCCGGTATCAGCCTGATCGAGGAGATCAAGCGCGACCTTCCCGCCACCCTGTGCGTAGTGGCCAGTATCTATGACGACGACGGCCACATCTTTCCCGCCTTGCGGGCCGGCGCCGGGGGGTATCTGCTGAAGGATCAGCCCGTCGCCGTCATTGTCCAGGCACTGCGCGGCATCGCCACCGGCAACCCGCCCCTGTCACCCGCCATCGCCCGGCGCATGTTGGGTTTTTTCCAGCCGGTGGGTGCGAAGGTGATGGAGCAACAGCCCACCCTGACCGAGCGCGAGACCGAGGTATTGCGCTACATCGCCAAGGGTCTGACCCAGGCCGATTGCGCCCGCCTGATGGGTATCTCGGCGCATACCGTGGTGGGTTACGTGAAGGACATCTACCGCAAACTCAACGTATCTTCCCGTGCCGAGGCGGCACTGCTGGCGCGGGATCTGGGGTTGGTGTGAGTCCCTCGGTCACGGTTTGCGGCTAGCCCCAACTACGCGTCTCAACCCAGCCTGTCGCTTCACGCCAGCCGCATGTTTACCGGCACCCGGCGCGCACCAAACGGCTGCCGGAAGGCCTGGAAGCGGCCGGCGATGGCGCTGCCGCAGTGGGGGCAGCGGCCGCCAGCGGTGAGCCGGTAATCGCTGAACTCATACCAGTCGCGCACGACGAGGGGAGCCTGGCATCCGGGGCAATACGTGGTGCCGCCGTCCGGATCGTGAACGTTGCCGGTGTAGACATAGTGCAGGCCCACTTCCCGGGCGATGCGGCGGGCGCGGCTCAGGGTGGCGGGCGGAGTGGGCGGCAGGTCGGTGAGTTTCCAGTCCGGGTGGAAGGCGGTGAAGTGCAGTGGCACCTCGGACCCCAGTTCCTTGCCCACCCATTCCGAGAGCGACTGGAGTTCCGCGTCGGAGTCGTTGAGGCCGGGAATGAGCAGGGTGGTGATTTCGAACCAGACCTGGGTTTCCCGCTTCAGGTACACGAGAAGGTCCAGCACCGGTTGCAGGCGGCCGCCGCATTGCTTGACGTAGAAGGCGTCGCTGAAGCCCTTCAGGTCCACGTTGGCGGCGTCCATCTTCGAATAGAACTCCACCGCCGCGTCGTGGTGGATGTAGCCGGCGGTGACCGCCACGCTGTGGATGCCGTGTTGGCGGCAGGCGTCGGCGGTGTCGAGGGCGTACTCGGCGAAGATCACCGGGTCGTTGTAGGTGTAGGCCACGCTGGCGCAACCCATGCGTTCCGCCACCCGAGCGATTTTCCCGGGGCTGGCGGCATCCATCAGGCGGTCCATGTCGCGGGATTTGGATATGTCCCAGTTCTGGCAGAACTTGCACATCAGGTTGCAGCCGGCGGTGCCGAAGGAAAGGATGGCGGTGCCGGGATAGAAATGGTTGAGGGGCTTTTTCTCGATGGGGTCGACACAGAATCCGGAGCTGCGGCCGTAGGTGGTGAGCACCATCTGGCCGCCTTCCACCTTGCGAACGAAGCAGGCGCCGCGCTGGCCTTCGCGCAGGGTGCAGTCTCGTGGACAGAGGTCGCACTGGATGCGGTCGTTGTCGATGGCGTGCCACCAGCGCGCGGGATGGCTGGTTTCCGAAGCGGTCATCGGGCTCATTCCTTGAATTTCTCGACGCCGTAGCGGGACAACCGCAGGTCATTGGCCCAGAAATCCCCGGCCATGCCGGCCTTCTGTTTGAGATGCGCCAGGAACAGGCGCGGCTCCGGCAGTTGTTCCCACACCTGGGGCAGGAAGGTGGCGCGGTGCCAGCCGTATTCCAGGATCACGCCATCGACTCCGGGGCGCAGTTGCGCCAGTGCGTCGGCTTCATCGCTGAATCTCATGGGCATGGCCGGGGTCAGCAGGGAGACTTCCACCCGGACCCTCTCCAGTTCCGCCTGGGACAGGGGCGGGAAGCGCGGATCCCGGAAAGCGGCGGCGCGAGCGTTGTGTTCCAGGTCATCACCCAGTGGACGGTGCGCTTCCAGCGAACCGATGCAGCCGCGCAGGCTGCCATCCTGGGTAAGGGTGACGAAAACGGCGCCGGGCGCGCCCAGCCAGTCGGGATGGGGCAGGGTGGGCGCGCTGTCGTCGAATTCCCGTGTGATGGCGTTGCGCGCCAGGGCGGTGAGCAGGCGCCCTTGGGCTTCAGTGAGCATGTGGGTTCTCCGTAAACGCGAAAGAGGCATAACCGACCACCCGGTTGCGGTCGCCGGCGGTATCGCCCGAGTTGCGCAGGTCGAGGAGATGCGGCACCAGGCCGCGTTTTTGCGCGGCCAGGGCGAAGCCGTTGATGCAATGGCAGCCGCAGGCCTGTTCGCCCACCAGGTGGCTGTTGCCGCCGAGGATGGCCTGGACCGTGGCGCGGTCCACTTCCTGGGCTTCCTGGTACGGCAGGAAGTGGGAGAGGTCGGAACTCACCACGATCAGGGTTTCGCCGCCGCCCCAGAGGCGGTCGAGCACTTCCGCCACCGCCGCCGGGGAAGCGCCGCCCACGGCCAGGGGCACCAAAGTGAATTCGTCGAGGCAGCTTTGCAGGAAGGGCAGTTGCACTTCCAGGGAATGTTCCTGGGCATGGGTTCCGGGGTGGCGGATCACCTGCGGCAGGCCGGCCAGCAGGGCTTCCGCCCCGTGGTCC
>CAIXFP010000446.1 GCA_903918705.1 uncultured Pseudomonadota bacterium | reverse complement strand
GGCCATCAAGGCGCTGAACGACACGCGCAGCGGCACCTTGCTGGATTTCGTCGAGGACTTCACCAAGCGCTTCCCGAAGTACGTCGACGAGTACGAGACGCTGCTCACCGACAACCGCATCTGGAAGCAGCGCACCGTGGGCATCGGCGTGGTGGACGCGGACCGGGCCAAGGCGTTGAGCTTCACCGGCCCCATGCTGCGCGGCTCCGGCATTATCTGGGACCTGCGCAAGATGCAGCCCTACGCGGTCTACGACAAGCTGGACTTCGAGATTCCCATCGGCCGCACCGGCGATTCCTACGATCGCTACCTGGTGCGCATGGAAGAAATGCGCCAGTCCAACCGCATCATCCAGCAGTGCGTGGCCTGGCTGAAAGCGGATACTGCCAAAGGCGCCGGCCCGGTGATTTGCGACAACCACAAGGTCGCCCCGCCGTCCCGGGAAGCCATGAAGTCCAACATGGAAGAGTTGATCCACCACTTCAAGCTGTTCACCGAAGGCATGCACGTGCCGGAAGGCGAATGCTATGCGGCGGTGGAACATTCCAAGGGCGAGTTCGGCGTCTACCTGGTGTCGGACGGCGCCAACAAGCCCTACCGCCTGAAGCTGCGCGCTCCCGGTTTCTCGCATCTGGCCGGCCTCGACGAGATGTCGCGCGGCCACATGATCGCCGACGTGGTGGCCATCATCGGCACGTTGGACATCGTGTTCGGCGACATAGATAGGTAACAGACATGCTTTCCGCTGAATCCTTAGCCCAGATCGACCGCGAATTGACCAAGTACCCGCCGGAGCAGAAGCAGTCGGCGGTGATGAGCGCCCTGCGCATCGCCCAGGTCGAACTGGGCTGGCTGTCCCGCGACACCATCGAATTCGTCGCCAACTACCTGGGCATGCCGGCCATCGCCGCCTACGAGGTGGCCACCTTCTACAACCTGTACGATCTTCAGCCGACGGGCCGCAACAAGATCACCCTGTGCACCAACCTGCCGTGCCAGTTGCAGGGCGCCGATGAAGTCGCCGAGCGTATGCAGGCCAAGCTGGGCATCGGCTTCAATGAAACCACCGCCGACGGCCGCTACACCTTGAAAGAAGGCGAGTGCATGGGCGCCTGCGGCCACGGCCCCCTGTGCCTGCACAACAACCACAAGATGCACGACCACCTGACGCCGGAGTCGGTGGACAAACTCCTGGATGAAATGAAATGAGTTTGAACACGCCCGACACCCAGGTCTGCCTCTGGACCCTGGGCTACGACAACCCCGCCTCACTGGCCACCTATACGGCGAACGGCGGCTACGAAGCGCTGAAGAAAATCCTTGCCGAGAAGACTCCGGCCGAGGACATCATCGCCCAGGTCAAGACCAGCGCCCTGCGTGGCCGTGGCGGCGCCGGTTTCCCCACCGGCTTGAAGTGGAGCTTCATGCCGCGCAACTATCCGGGCGACAAGTATGTAGTGTGCAATACCGACGAGGGCGAGCCGGGTACCTTCAAAGACCGCGACATCGTCCGCTTCAACCCGCACCAGCTGATCGAAGGCATGATCATTGCCGGTTACACCCTGGGGGCAAAGGCGGGCTACAACTACATCCACGGCGAAATCTACGAACAGTACCAGTCCTGGGAAGCCGCCCTGGATGAGGCCCGCGCCGCCGGTTTCCTGGGGAAAAACATCCTCGGCTCCGGCTGGGACTTCGACCTCCACGCCCACCACGGCTACGGCGCCTACATCTGCGGCGAGGAAACCGCCCTGCTGGAGTCCATCGAAGGCAAGAAGGGCCAGCCCCGCTTCAAGCCGCCGTTCCCCGCCAGCTTCGGCCTCTACGGCAAGCCCACCACCATCAACAACACCGAGACCCTGGCGTCCATCCCCTGGATCATGCGCCACGGCGGCCAGGCATTCCTGGAGCTGGGCAAGCCCAACAACGGCGGCTCCAAGATCTTCTCCATCTCCGGTCACGTCAACCGGCCCGGCAACTACGAGATCCCGCTCGGTACACCGTTCGCCACGCTGCTGGAGATGGCTGGCGGGGTGCGTGACGGCCACCAGTTGAAGGCGGTGATTCC
>CAIXFP010000445.1 GCA_903918705.1 uncultured Pseudomonadota bacterium | reverse complement strand
GGTTGACGTGCACCGCGGCCTGATTGGACTGGCTGTCGAATCCCGGCTGGGCGTCGGTGATGTATTCGCCGGTCAGGGCCACGGCCTTTTTGACCAGCACCGGCTGACCTCTGCGTTCGTAGAATATCTCGTCGCCGAAGGGCGGATTGCCGGCCACGGCGGCCTGCAGCACGGTGGTGTCCTGCATGCGCTCCTCGTCCACCATGCGGATTTCCAGGGTGGCGGTACGGCCCAGGATTTCCTTGGCCTTGGCGGTGTCCTGCACGCCCGGCAACTGCACCACCACGCGGTCGACGCCCTGCTGCTGGATCACCGGCTCGGCCACGCCCAGTTCGTTGACCCGGTTGCGCAGGGTGGTCAGGTTCTGTTGCAGCGCGTATTCCTGGGTTTTCAACTGGGCCTGTTTCTTCATGCCGCCGGAAAGCACGTAGTCCTCGCCGCTAGTGCTGTCCAGCAATTGCAGCTCGGAATAGGCCGTTTCGATCTCCTTGCGCGCGGCGTCGCGTTGCACGGCGTCGTGGAACTTGATCACCACCTGGTCGCCTTCGCGGCTGATGCCGGTGTAACGCACCTTCTTCTCGCGCAGCAGGGTGCGGATGTCGCCCTGATAGCGCTCCGCCGCCTTTTCCAGCGCCTTGGGCATATCCACCTGCAACAGGAAATGGACGCCGCCGCGCAAGTCCAGGCCCAGATACATGGGCAGGGCGCCGATGGCGGAAAGCCAGCGCGGCGAAGCGGAAAGCAGGTTGAGCGCCACCGTATAGCCCGGCCCCAGAGCCTGCTGCACCGCATCCTTGGCCTTGATCTGGGTGTCGGTGTCGGCGAAGCGGGCCTTCACGCCACGCAGGTCCAGGGACACGCCCTGGTCGGCGATCCCCGCCGCTTTCAGGGCGGCCTCGACGCGCTGCATCAGGGCCGTATCGGCCTTCTCGGTGGTGCGCACCGGCATCACCTGCACCGCCGGCACTTCGCCATAGAAGTTGGGCAGGGTGTAGACGAACGACACCAGCAGGACGATGCCGATGAAGAGGTATTTCCAGAGAGGATATCGATTCATTTTCGCTAGGCGGTTTGCGATAGACGGTGAGTGGCGGGCAGACAGCGCGCCCGCCGCGGACAGGCTTACAGATCCTTCATGGTTCCCTTGGGCAGCACCGAATGCACGGCCTGGCGCTGGAAGTGGGAGAGCACGCCGTTGCCGAGATCCAGGGTCACGTGATGCTCGGACATCTTGACCACCTTGCCATACTGGCCGCTGGCGGTGACCACTTCATCACCCTTGGCCAGGTTGTCCTGCAGCGTCTTTTTGAGTTTCTGGTTCTTCATCTGCGGCCGAAGGATCATGAAGTAGAACAGGCCGAAAAGTACGACCAGGGGCAGGAACCCCAGGATCGGGTCGGTTTGTCCCGCGGCGGGCGCGGCAAAAGCGGAAGGAATGAACATGGTGAAAAACAACCTGTGAGAAAAACCGACGCATTCTAACAGCCTCGTGTGACAAGTCCTTGTGCCGGTCGTGTTTTGCCGCACGCGGGCGGGGGGGAACGATCGAAATCCGGCCTATGCGAGGAACCTCGGGCTCTCCCCGGGAGCGGCTTCCGCAACGCCGGCCAGGACGGGCGGGGTTGCGCCGGGGGCCGAGGCCGACGCGGCCGCGACGAAATCCTCCAGCCCCGTCGCCGGGGCCACCAGGGCCAGGTTGTCCAACCAGAAACGCGCCCTGCGCGCCCGTGCCCAGGGCAGGTACAGGCCCAAGGTCAGCACCACCCGCAGCAGGTTGGCGACATACAGCCCGGCCAGGGCCCTGGCGCCGTGGCGGCCGGCGAAGCCCAGCTTGCCGATGCGGGCGCCGATGACGGCGAGACGGGCGCGGCGGGCGGCGATGTAGGCCGCGGCCAGGGGCAAGGCGGCATAAACCAGGCACAGGCCCACCCCCGCCGCGGCCACGACGCCGGCCGGCCCCGCCCCGGACCGGCCGAGCCTGAGGATGCCGGCGGCCAGTCCCAGCACCGGAGGGAGCAGCATGATCAGCCCGGCCTTCAGATAGATGCTCGAGTAGGCACCGGCGCCGGCCTGAAAATCCCAGCGGGTCCTGCCATAGGCCAGATGGCGGGTGACGAAGCCGGTCTTGCGGTAGGCCAGATAGGGCAGCGCCCATCCCAGGCTCAAGGGCACCAGCAAACCCAGGCCCAGGAAAATCCGGTAGGACTCACCGAGGCCGCCATGAAATGCGAAACGGGTACCCCGATAGCGGCAATGACGCGCCTCGAAGCGCAGCGTATCGACCACCAGCCAGGGCAGAAGCAGCAGCGCCAGGGCCAGGAACGGCAACGCCGCCCAGGACCAGGCCCACTGCGCCAGGCCGTAGGCGGCCAGCAGAGCGTAACCGGGCACCCGGCGCCGCAGGATGGCGAGGGGATCTGCCAGGTACTCGAAGCGGTGGCCATCGAGCAGGGTGTGTTCGAGGAAGTAGCGCCGGCGCCGCACCCGTGCCCAGGCGGAATATATCCCCAGGGTCGCCACGCACAGGAAAAGGTCGCCTATCCAGATGCGGAAATAGCCGCTCCCCGTGCCGGTGAACTGAAAGGGATAGGCGCGGAGTTCCTCGGTCATCCAGGCTCCGACGCGGCGAAATCGGAAGCGTAGGCGAGGAGAAAGCGGGCTGCCGGTCAGGTCGCGCCTGACCCGACCGGCCGGGCTACTGGATTTTCAGCGCGAAAATCCCGCCGTTCGTGGTCTGCACCACCAGGCCGGATTTGAGCGGAATCATGACACCCCGGATCGGGCTGCCATCGGTGGCGGCGCGGGCGGCGAAAGCGCCGTCCTCGGCATTGATCAGATGCACCCGGCCCTCGAAATCCCCCACGGCGACGTAATGCCCGGCCACGGCGACCGGGCTGGAGAGGCCGCGGTCACGCAGTTTGTCCTGCTTCCAGGAGTTGCTGCCGCGGACGCGCTCGTAGGCGAGGAGGATGCTGTGTTCATCACCGGCGAAAACATAGCGGGCATCCATGTCGACACCGCGCAGCGCGGACAGGTCGCGGGCCCAGAGACCGTTGCCGCTGGCGCGGTCGATGCAGGCGATGCGGCCCTGGTAGGCGGCGGCGCACACTTCGCGGTCATCCTGCGCCAGGGGGCCCACCACGTCGGCGATGCGCTCCAGTTCGGTGGCTCCGCGCGGCAGAGCGACGTTGGCTTCCCACAACGGCGCGCCGTTGACCAGGGAAAGGGCGGAGAGCTTGCCGCCGGCATTGCCGGCATAGAGCGCCTGGCCGGTCAGCGCCAGGTAACCCTGTTCGCGCAAGGTGAGGGCGGGCAGGGTCCGATTGCTGGCCCAGCGTTGCTTGCCGTCCACCGCCTCGAACAGGGCGATGCGGCCATCGTTGCTGCGGGCGGCGACCACGCCAACCGCGGCCACCGGCGGCACCAGGATTTCGCCGGATAGCCGTGCCTGCCAGGCGGCGGCGCCGCTGTCGGCCTTGAAGGCGAGCAGCACGCCCTTGGCGGTGCCCACCAGGACCAGGCCTTCGCCGACGCCGACTCCGGCGGAGAGAGCCTGGCCGGCGTCGACGCGCCAGATTTCGCGGCCGCTGGCGATGTCCAGCTTGAGCAGCTTGCCGTCGCTTCCCGCCGCGTAGATGGCCTGGCCGTCGGTGGCAGGGGAAAAATCGTAAGGCCCCGCCGCGCCGATGCTGGCCTGCCACTGGCGCTCGAGGCTGGCACTGGCCTTGAAATCGGTCAGCGCGGCCGGCGGCGTGACGGTCTTGTCCGAGCCGAACCAGCCGCTGATCCAGGAGCAGCCGGATAGCGCGGTGGCCAGGGTGGCGAGCAACAGGGCACGTTTCAGCACATCAGCCTCCCAGGGCGTCCAGGCGTATTTCAATCAGCGGTTTCAGGGAACTCTTGTCGTCCAGTTTTTCCAGGGCGAGCTTGTAGGCGGCGCGGGCTTCGTCGGTCTTGCCCTGCTCCACCAGAATGTCACCCTTGAGCTGGGCGGCCAGGCTCTGGAAGGCGGGACTGAAGGGGTCGGCCAGCAGGGCCAGGGCACCGGCCGCGTCCTTGTCCTCGAAGCGGATGCCAGCCAGGCGCAGGCGCGCAAGCTGTTTCATGCCGTCGTCCTTGGCATGGTCCAGGGCGAATTCGTACTGGGCGCGCGCGCTCTTCAGGTCGCCGTTCTCGTAATTGACGCGGCCGGCCAGCCAGGCGGCGGGCGCGGCGTAGGCGCTGTGGGCCTGGTTCTCCATGATCCGCCCGGTGATTTCCTTGGTGGCCTTGAGCTCGTTCGCGGACGCGGCCTGCACCGCCGTGTCGAACAACATGGACGCTTCCATGGACTGCTTGCGCTGCCAGGTGTCCCAGGCGCGCCAGCCGCCGGCCATCAGGAGGAACGCGGTCACGCCCCAGATCACCTTGTTGCCGTGCAGCTTCCACCACACCTTGAATTCGTCGATTTGTTCCTGTTCTTCCAGATCGAGGGCCATGTCAGCTCCAAAAAATTGTAGGTCGGATTAGCGAAGCGTAATCCGACAATGAGGTCGTCGGGTTACGGCTGCGCCTGAGCCGACCTACGGATTTGCAATAATTCCACCGCCGCCGCCAGCACCATGCGTTGTTGCCCGCCCTCGCCGCGCAGGGGCTTGACCGTCACTTCGCCGGCAGCCGCTTCGTCGTCGCCCAGGATGATGGCGTATCGGGCGCCGCTGGCGTCGGCTTTTTTCATCTGCGACTTGAAACTGCCGCCGCCGCCGTGCAGCACCACGTCGAGGCCGGCATCGCGCAGGGCCTCGCCGACCGTGGGAGCGAAACGCGCCGCGACGGCGCCGGCATTGACCAGATAGACGTCGGGCGCCGTGGCGGGCGGATTGATGCCGGCGTCCGCCATCAGCGCCAGCAGGCGTTCCACGCCCATGGCGAAGCCGCAGGCGGGCGCCGGCTTGCCGCCCAGTTGTGCCACCAGGCCGTCATAGCGGCCGCCGGCGCACACCGTGCCCTGGGCGCCGAGACGGTCGGTGACCCACTCGAACACGGTGTAGTTGTAGTAGTCGAGGCCGCGCACCAGGCGCGGGTTGATCTTGTAGGGGATGCCGGCATCCTCCAGACCTTGCTTGACGGCATCGAAGTGGGCCAGGGCGGCCTCGTCCAGTTCATCCATCAGCCTGGGCGCGGCTTCCACCAGAGATTGCATGGCCGGGTTCTTGGTGTCGAGGATGCGTAGCGGGTTTGTGTGCAGCCGGCGCTTAGCGTCCTCGTCCAGCAGCACTTCGTTGGCCTGGAAATAGGCGATCAACTTTTCCCGGTGCCGGGCACGGGATTCGGCGCCCCCCAGGGAGTTGATCTCCAGGTGGATGCAGTCGGAAAGGCCGGTCAGCTTCCACAATCGCGCGGTCATCAGAAGGTGTTCAGTGTCCAGGTCCGGTCCGGCGAAACCCAGGGCCTCAATGCCGAACTGGTGGAACTGGCGGTAGCGGCCCTTCTGCGGACGCTCGTGGCGGAACATGGGGCCGGCGTACCAGAGGCGCTTGCCGCCGTCGAACAGGAGGTTGTGCTCGATGGCCGCCCGCACGCAGGAGGCAGTGCCCTCCGGGCGCAAAGTCATGCTCTCGCCGTTGAGCTCGTCGACGAAGGTGTACATCTCCTTCTCGACGATGTCGGTCACTTCGCCGATGGCGCGCTTGAACAGCCCGGTGTGTTCCAGGATGGGGGTACGCATCTCGCGGTAGCCATAGGCGGCAAGCCAGCGCCGCAGGATGGCTTCGAAATGCTGCCAGAGTGGCGAATCCGCCGGCAGGAGGTCGTTCATGCCGCGCACGGCGCGGAGTT
>CAIXFP010000444.1 GCA_903918705.1 uncultured Pseudomonadota bacterium | reverse complement strand
GTTGCAGCAAAATTGCAGCAATAACAGTTTTGCGGATCTGTTCTTCTCGGACGAAAAGCCTGCGAACCCGCATGAATACTGGTGCCGAGAGGGGGACTCGAACCCCCACGTTGTTACCAACGGCGGATTTTGAATCCGCTGCGTCTACCGATTCCGCCATCCCGGCTGAATGGGCCGCGATTATGGCCGATACCCCACCACACGGGCAATGGAAAACCGCCCGTATAATCCGCGCCCTCATGAAAACCAGTGACTTCGAATATTCCCTCCCGGACGATCTCATCGCCCGCCATCCCCTGGCCGAGCGCGGCGCCAGCCGCCTGCTGCACGTCGACGGACGTTGTGCGCGGCTCGAAGACCGTGGCTTCAACGCCTTGCCCGACCTGTTCCTTCCCGGCGACCTTCTGGTATTCAACGACACTCGCGTGATCAAGGCGCGTCTCTATGGCGAGAAGCATAGCGGCGGCAAGGTGGAGGCTCTGGTGGAACGCATCGTCAGCGACCACGAGGCGTTGCTGCATATTCGTGCCAGCAAGTCGCCCAAGCCGGGCAGCGTGCTGTTGTTCGCCGGGGCGGTCCAGGCTCTGGTGCTGGGCCGCGAGGGGGATTTGTTCCGCCTCGCCTTCGACCCGGCGCGCACCGTGCTGGAATGGCTGGAACATTACGGTGAGATGCCGCTGCCGCCCTATCTGAATCGGGCCGCGGAAGCGGCCGACGACACCCGCTACCAGACCGTGTTCGCCCGCGATCCCGGTGCCGTGGCCGCCCCTACCGCCGGCCTGCATTTCGATGAGGCGATGCTGGTCGCCTTGCGCGAGATCGGTGTGGCCAGTGCCTTCGTTACCCTCCACGTCGGTGCCGGCACCTTCCAGCCGGTGCGGGCGGAAAATCTGGCAGAGCATCACATGCACAGCGAGCGCTATGTGATTCCCGAGGCCACCGTGGCGGCCATCGCCGCCACCCGCGCCAGTGGCGGCCGGGTCGGCGCGGTGGGCACCACCAGCTTGCGCGCCCTGGAATCCGCAGCCCGTGACGGCACGTTGCGCCCCGGCGGCGGCGAGACTGACCTGTTCATCACACCTGGCTACCACTTCAACGTGGTGGATCGCCTGGTCACCAACTTCCACCTGCCCCGCTCCACCCTCCTGATGCTGGTGTGCGCTTTCGGCGGCATGGAGCTATTGCTGCGTGCCTATTCCCATGCTGTCGCCGAGCATTACCGCTTCTTCAGTTACGGCGATGCGATGTTGATCGAGCGGGCTGGTTGATTTGTACGATCATAGAAAAATCAATGGTTTCCGTTCATGGCTTCACGTATAGTGCACGCCGTTGTGCAACGCAGTAGTCGGCTACCGGTCTCCTGACCGGGTATTCCAAGCCCACGGGACTGTTTTCACAGCCCCATCGTCCAGACCTCACCTGATCCTTTCACGGAAACGCTTTCCGTCGATTCGGCTTCGCGGCATTCGGTTGGCGCCGATGTTTCGCGAGAATCGATGCG
>CAIXFP010000443.1 GCA_903918705.1 uncultured Pseudomonadota bacterium | reverse complement strand
GGCCGGGTCGGTGACGATGGCGACATGACGGTAGTTCTTGGCGGAGGAACGCACCATGGCCGGGCCGCCGATGTCGATGTTCTCGATGGCGTCCTCCAGGGTGTGGGGCTTGGACACGGTCGCAACGAAGGGATAGAGGTTGACGCAGACCAGGTCGATGTAGCCCAGGCCGTGTTCGTTCATGGTGGCGGCGTGGGCCGGGTTGTCGCGCACCGAGAGGATGCCGGCGTGGACCTTGGGATGCAGGGTCTTGACGCGGCCGTCAAGCATTTCCGGGAAGCCGGTGAATTCGGATACGTCCTTGACCGGCAAGCCGGCGTCGCGGATGGCTTTGGCGGTGCCGCCGGTGGAGAGGAGTTCCACGCCGGCGCCGGCGAGGGCGCGGGCGAATTCGATGAGGCCGGTCTTGTCGGAAACGGAGAGGAGGGCGCGTTGGATCATGGTGGTTGCGGGATGGGGAGATGGGTGTAAGGGGGGCGCGGCCAGTAAGCCGCTCCTACTTGATTCCGTGTTGCTGCATCTTCTTGCGCAGCGTGTTGCGGTTGATGCCCAGCCAGTCGGCGGCGCGGCTCTGGTTGCCCTCGGCGTGGTAGAGAACCAGATCAAGCACCGGGCGTTCCACGCAGTTCACCACCATCTCGTAGATGCCGGCCGGCGCTTCGCCGTCGAGATCCTTGAAATAGTCGAGCAGTACCCGGCGCACGCAGGCCGCCAGTTCGCTTTCGTCGATGTGTTGTTCGGTGGCCATGGGGTCTCGCTCTTGCTGCTTGTGTGTCGTTATGCCGCTTCGCGTTGCAAGGCGGAGGTGTCCAGGTAAACCAGGCGGCTATCGCGGCCGCGCGCGCGCCAGAAGAAATCGTTGACCGCATCGAGCTGCAGTGCGGTCGTTTCAAGCTGGTTCATGGCGTGGCGGAAGCTGGCGGAGTCCGCCAGGCCGCGGGTGTACCAGGCGATGTGCTTGCGCGCCATGCGCACCCCGCCGATGTCGCCGTAGAAGCGGTAGAGGTCATCCAGGTGGGCGAGCAGCACGTCGTGGATTTCCGCCACTTCCGGCGCCGGAAGTTTCTCCCCGGTGGCCAGGAAATGGGCGATCTCGCGGAACAGCCAGGGGCGACCCTGGGCGGCGCGGCCGATCATGATGGCGTCGGCGCCGGTGCTCTCCAGAACGAACTTTGCCTTCTCTGGGCTGGTGATGTCGCCGTTGGCGATGACGGGAATGCGCGCCTGCGCCTTTACCGCCGCGATGGTCTCGTACTCCGCCTCGCCACTATAGCCGCAGGCGCGGGTGCGGCCGTGCACGGCCAGTGCCTGGATGCCGGACTCCTGGGCGATGTGCAGAATGGTCAGGGCGTTCCGGTTCGACCTGTCCCAGCCGGTGCGGATCTTCAGGGTGACCGGCGTGTCCGCCGCGCTGCGCACCACGGCTTCCAGGATGCGCGCCACCAGGGGCTCGTCCTGCAACAGGGCGGAGCCGGCCATGACGTTGCAGATCTTCTTGGCCGGGCAGCCCATGTTGATGTCGATGATCTGGGCGCCGTTGTCCACGTTGTAGGCCGCCGCCTCCGCCATCATGGCCGGGATGGAGCCGGCGATCTGCACCGAGATGGGTGCTACCTCGCCCTCGTGGTTGGCGCGTCGGATGGTCTTGGCGGAACCATAGAGCAGGGAGTTGGAGGTCACCATTTCCGACACCGCCATGCCCGCACCCATCCTCTTGCACAGCTGGCGAAACGGCCGGTCCGTCACGCCCGCCATGGGGGCGACGATCAGGTTGTTCTTGAGCTGGTAGGGGCCGATGCGCATGGAGAAGGAGCGATGCCGGAAGCGGGGCTGCGCATTTTATACGCAACGGGGGGAGGGACAAAGCCGGGTTTCCGCCTGGACATCCTGTTTGTCGCCATCGCTATACTCGCCGCCGTTCCGTCAGCCGTCTCCATCATGCCCGTCGAATCTTTCCGGAGTCACCTGCCTCGTTTGGGCCAGGATGTGTTCATCCACGCCACCGCCACGGTGATCGGCGACGTGGAACTGGGCGACGAGGTCTCGCTGTGGCCGGGCGTGGTGATCCGCGGCGACGTGAACCGCATCCGCATCGGCGCACGCGGCAACATCCAGGACAACAGCGTGCTGCACGTCAGCCGCTGCCGCGCCGGCGATCCCGAGGGCTCCCCTCTCAGTATTGGCCGCGACGTGACCGTGGGCCATGGCGTCATCCTGCATGGCTGCGCGATCGGCGACGAATGCCTGATCGGCATGGGTTCCCTGGTGATGGACAAGGCGGTACTGGAAAACCGCGTCCTGCTGGGTGCCGGCAGCCTGGTGCCGGGGCGGGCGCTGCTGGAATCGGGCTGGCTCTATCTCGGGCGGCCGGCCAAGGCCGTGCGCCGGCTGACGGCGGAGGAACTCGACCATTTCGCCCGCCAGGCGGCCAACTATGCGCGGCTGGCGCGGGAATACCTGTAGCGCCGGCTTCGTGGGCCTGAGCAGAATAACGAAGCCGGCGAGGCGCCGGCGCTACAGCTAATCCTGTTCCAACCGGCGCTTGGTGCGGTTCAGGCTGCCGGTGAGTTCGGAGATGATCTCCCCGGCCGCGCGGATGATCTGGTTGGAGGTGAAGCCGCAGTGGCGCATCTCCTTGTAGAAGGCCTTGGCCAGCATGCGCGCCACCTTGTCCGGCTCATGGGTGGACAGTTCCACCACCGAGACGGAATCGTTGCGGCCTTCCAGGGTGAAGGCCATCTGGGCCAGGCGCGAGTCGAGCATGCGGTCCAGGCGGGCGACGTGGAGGATGCGCCCGATGAGGCGGACGACGAGTTCGGCGGTGTCGCAATCGGTGGCGGTGAAGTGCGCCCGCTCGATGGGTTCGCTGATGTTGAGCACCCCCGCCGGCTTGCCGGCGAGGCGGATGGGGCAGGAAATGAAGCTGCCGGTGCCGCCCAGGCGACGCGCCAGCTCACGCCAGCGGGAATGGCCGATGTCCTTGATGTACAGGCATTCATTCTGGTCGAGAACGCTCTGGGCGATACCCGCTTCCGTCGGCGTGTCGTCGCGCCAGGCCGCGTCCGGCAACTCGCCGTAGAGGGCGGAGAGTTTCAGGCGTACCGCCTTGCCGCCTTCGCTGCCGGTATCCAGGAGCATCAGGGATACCCGGTGCGCGGCCATGATGTCGCCGGCGATGCAGGTCAGCCGGTAAAGCGTGTCCTCGAACTGGCCGGTGGGTTCGAAGCCCGCCAGTTCCAGCAATTTGGCTTGTCGTTCCGAGGTCATGTCACCCCTCCCGGTCAGCGTTCAATTCAAGGTGCTTGCGAGTTTGCGCCGATATGCGGCGACCAGTTCATTCTGGCCGCCCAGCAGGCTGAATACGGCGAGGATGGCCCGGCGGGCGGCGTCCTCGTTCCAGGCACGGTCGCGCCGCACCATTTCCAGCAATTCCTCCAGGCCCTCCTGGTGGCGGCCGCCGGCGACCAGCAGGTTGGCGAGCCGCAAGCGCGCTTCCATATCCTCCGGGCGCGCCACGATGCGCTCGCGCAACCCGGCCTCGTCGCCGCCCTGGCTTCCGCTTTCCGCGAAGGTCAGTCGCGCCAGAACCTGCTGGGCGCGTTCTTCCTGGTGGGCGGCGGGCGACAGGCTATCGAACAGCTTGCGGGCTTCCACCAGTTGGCCGTGTTCCAGAAGGATGTCGGCGGCGTCGAGGCGCACGCCCTCGTGCTGGGGATCGAGCCGCGCGGCCTCGCCCAAAAGCCGCAGGGCTTCATCATGTTCGCCGCTGTCGCGGGCGCGGCCGGCGGCGATGCGCAACTCGTCGGCGGGGGCGGGTATCAAGTGGTCGAGGAACTCGCGTACCTGGGATTCGGGCAGCGCGCCGGAAAACTCGTCCACCAGTTCGCCGCCCAAAAATGCCTTCACGCTGGGGATGCCGCGCACGCCGTATTGGGCGGCAAGGTCCTGGTTGGTATCGGCATCCACCTTGGCCAGGATGAACTTGCCCCGGTATTCCTCGGCCAGTTTCTCCAGGAGAGGCTTCAACTGGCGGCAGGGAGCGCACCACGCCGCCCAGAAATCCACCAGGACCGGAATATCGTGGCTGCCTTCCAGCACCACCTGCTGGAAATTGCCGGAATCGACGTCGTAGGAATGCTGGCCCATGCGCACGCTCCAAAAGTAGGCATTGTGCGGCGGCCGGCCCGCCGCGAACAATGGGGGCAAGCCCGAGGGCCAGGGCCACGTCATCTAACCGCGCAATGGCCTGATTGGTTACAGCAGCACAGTGGGGACTGGACAAAGGCGCGGTCTGCTGCTACGTTTGCGGCATGGATGAATGCAGCTTCATGGTCGAGCAGGCCACGCCGATCGC
>CAIXFP010000442.1 GCA_903918705.1 uncultured Pseudomonadota bacterium | reverse complement strand
GGGCACCCTGGGCTTGGGACTCGTTGTGACACCCTGTTGGGCTCTGGCACCGTTGTCGGCGCCAGCGAATCGGTCGGCCTCGAACTGCTGGCGCTTCTCGGTACGTGCGCCTGGTTCCCCATCCATCATGGCTTCCTGATCGTCCAGAAAGCCGTCATCTGCTTTGTCGCCACAGTTGGTCTTCGCCGGCTTGCCGGCTACTGAACCATCCTTTAGCAGGACATCGCCGCCGGACACCTGGGGTAGAGGGGCTGCCTTCGAACCGCCGCTAACCAGATCGCGCAGTCCGGCGAGCGCACTCGTCGGCGCCACCCTGCCGGAACCCGCCGATTCGGAAGTGGAGAATGGGGTTTCTACGGCATGCGCGGAGGCGGCCTCCGCCGCACCCGCCGATTTGTTCGCCACCACCTGGATGTGGCCAGAGAAGTTGCCGGGAATCCGGTCGGGCTTATAGAGTTGCTCCAGGGGGAAGCGCAACACGGTCAGCGTGTGCGCCCAGCCAGCGTCGCTCACCTGCACGGCCCATACGGCCCCTCCGGTCGCCGGGTTGGGCGTGAGCGCGCCGTATTCCTGGAACGTGTCGAAAACCCGGTCGTTCTTGACGCTGGAAGGCAGGCCCGGCGCGCCATCGGGCGCGACCAGCTCGTTCTTCTGCAGGTACTCACGCAGTTCATCCGCCGTTCGCTTACACACCAGCCAGAGGCTTCCATCATGGACGAAGCCGGCGGCGCCGTCGCGATTGAGCGGCAGCAGGCCTTCTGCCAACATGCCGCGTAAGCCCGCCATCAGGCGTTCGATCAGGGGCACCTCGCGCGCGCTCAAGAAGCGCACTCGCGGCCCTTCCAACAGGTTCGCCGCCACGGATTGCCTGTCGGCTTGGGTCACCAGGACGGCCAGCGCCCCACCCGATGCTTCTCCCGACAGATAGGCCATCAGTTCAGGCATGGGGCCACCCGGATCAGACAGCCAGGCGATCGCCTCGGCGGGCACCAGTTTCTGCAACAGCAACACCGCGAGACGCTGATGCAGCGCATAGCTTTTTCCCCGCACGAACTGGACCTGGTACCAGTCCATCCCCTGCTCCGGCAGGCTCCCGGCCAAAGGATGCCAGGGGCCATCGCCGTGATCGTTGCCGCAGGTCACGGCCAGATCGGACAACGGTTTGCCGATGTCGTGCAGCAAGGCAGCCACCAGGACCGCATAGCTCCAGCGGGATTTCAGGCGCGCGATATCTTCCGCATCCGCGCCATGCGGCAGCATCAAGCCCTGACGCAGGCGCAGCGCCCGGCTGGCCACGTCCAGACTGTGTTCCAGTAGCCCGCCCGGATGGGCGTGATGGTGCGCCTCCGACGCCGGCAGTCGCTGGCAGAAAGCGGCGAAACCCTCGATCAGGGGTACACCCCTGCGCTCCCAGGCAGGGTTCGGCAGGCCGACGATGCGCGCGATCTCAGTCGTGAAACCGGCGTGGGGTTGCAGCAGGCGCTCGACGGATAGCACGCGCTGCGCGCCGGCGGGCAGGGCCGCCAGGATTGCCGGGCTGTCCACCGGCGCCTCGCGACGAACCTCGCGGACGCGAGCGAGTAGCCAGCCGCCGGCCGCCAGGATGCCGAGTCCAAGCGCAGCGTTCCACAAGTTCGGCAGGGGGTTGGTCACAGGTACTTCTTGTAATACTTCCATTGCATCCGGCTGAGCAGCGCGATCGCGAGGACGATGGGGGTGAACACCAGGGTGGTCGAGACCTCCAACGGCAGGGTGCAATACATGGCCATCGCCACGGGCAAGCCGAAGAAGTGGAAATACTT
>CAIXFP010000441.1 GCA_903918705.1 uncultured Pseudomonadota bacterium | reverse complement strand
CGCATGGCGTCTTTGCAAGAGCAGTTTTTGAAAGCCGGCCTGGTCGACCCAAAGAAAGTCAAACAGGCCAACCACGACAAGAGCAAGCAGCAGAAACTGGAGCGCCGGGCCGGCACGCAAAGTGTCGATGAAGCGCGCCTGGCCGCGCTCGAGACCCAGCGCAGGAATGCCGAGCGGGCGCGGGAACTCAATGCCCAGCGCGACGCGGCCGCCACCCAGAAGGCGATCGAGGCGCAAATTGCCCAGATGGTGCGGCAGAATCGCCAGAGCAAGGGCGCCGGCGACATCGCCTACCACTTCACCCGCGGCAACAAGATCGACCGGATTTATGTGTCCGCCGCGGTCCAGGCGCATCTGGAGGCCGGACGCCTGGTGATCGTCTGCCTGGGGGGGCACCACCGAATTGGTTCCCAGGGTGATCGCCGACAAGATCGCCGAGCGCGACGCCTCTCTCGTGGTTCGGGTGAACAAGGCCAGTACCGAGATCCATGGGGACGACCCGTATGCCGCCTTCCAGATCCCGGACGACTTGATGTGGTAGCCCGGACCGCCCGCCCGGCGCGGGTGGTTTGCTCACCCGAACTCGCGCTCGGCGGCAACCTGGGGACGTCCTGCCCCGCCGCCACCGTCAAACCGTTTCGTCGAGCCCCATCTTCTGGGCCACCAACACGGCTTCCGTGCGGTTGTTGACCCTGAGAATGCGGAAAATGGCCGCCAGATGGATTTTTACCGTGCCTTCGGTGACCTCGAGGGACTTGGCGATCTGCTTGTTGGTCTGGCCCTTGACCAGTTCCCGCAGCACTTCCATCTGGCGCGAGGTGAGCAGGAAAGGATTCAGGAGAACATGGTCGTCGCCGTGGCTATTGAGCAGGCTGGGCGGGACATAGACGCCCCCCGCCAGCACCAGGCGCAGCGCGCCGAGAATCACCTCGCTGGGCGAAGCTTTGGTGACATAACCCAGGGCGCCGGCGAACAACAGGCGATGGATGTCCTCCACCACTTCCGAGGCGGAAAGGATGACCAGGGGGGTTCCGGGAAAAGCGGCGCGGAACCGGATCACGCCTTCCACCCCGGACATGCCTGGCATGAAAAGGTCAAGCAGGGCCAGATCGACTTCACCGACCTGGTGCATGGCGGCAAAGGCGGTGGGATAGTCGACCGCCTCGATGATCTCCAGGTCGGAGTCCAGTTTATGCAAAACGGGCTTCACCCCTTCACGGAACAGGGGGTGGTCATCTGCCAGAAGCACCTTCACAGTGGACTCCTTATAACTAAAGACATAGTGGAACTATGACTAACGACCACTTCCATCGCTGATTTTGCCGCCATGAGTATGGGCGCGTTGAACCGCGTAGCCCCCACGCCCGCGGCGGTTGGGAGGTGACCAGAAATCCGCTGTGCCCGGCCGGGCGTCGAAGCTTGCTTCCACGCCCGGTTTCATTTGCGGGATAGGCCGTAAACAAATGCCTTATAACAGTCCGGTGTGGGGTGCCGTCAAGCCCCACCCCAGCCTGGCAGGGTGTCAGTCGAGTCCGAGACGTTGCCACAAGGTGGTTGTCAGTCCGGCCTGATTCAGGGTGTAGAAATGCAGGCCGGGGGCGCCACCCGCGATCAGGCGTTCGCACAGCCCGGTGACGAAATCCAGGCCGAAAGCCTTGATGGAGGCGGTGTCGTCGCTGTAGCTCTCCATCTTGCGCGCCAGCCAGCGCGGAATGTCGGCGCCGCACATGGCGGAAAAGCGGGACAACTGGCTGAAATTGGATATGGGCATGATGCCCGGCACGATGGGCAGGGTCACGCCCAGTTCCGCGCAATCGTCGACGAAATTGAAATAGGCGTCGGCGTTGAAGAAATATTGGGTGATGGCGGAGTTCGCGCCGGCCTCCGTCTTGCGCTTGAAATTGAGCAGGTCTTCCCGGTAGTTGCGGGCCTGGGGATGGGTTTCCGGATAGGCCGCCACCTCGATTTCGAACCAGTCGCCGGTCTCCTGGCGGATGAAGCTCACCAGTTCGTTGGCGTAGCGAAACTCGCCCGGATCGGCCATGCCGGAAGGCAGGTCGCCACGCAGGGCGACGATGTGGCGGATGCCGTTGACGCGGTAGGTTTCCAGGATTTCCCGGATGTTCTCGCGAGTGGAGGCGACGCAGGACAGGTGCGGCGCCGCGGCCAGCCCTTCGTTCTGGATCTCCAGCACGGTTTCCAGGGTGCGGTCGCGGGTGGAGCCGCCGGCGCCAAAAGTCACGGAAAAGAACTTGGGGTGCAGTTGCGCCAGTTGCCGGCGCGCGTTGCGCAGCTTTTCCGTGCCCTCCGGGGTCTTGGGCGGGAAGAATTCGATGCTGAAGGTCCGTTTGGCCATGGCTAGGATCAATTTTGAATGTTGAATTATCGGGGGCGAGTTTAGCCGAGGGTTACCCCGAGTGCCCTGCCGATGAGCCAAGTGGCACCGCCCGCCGCCGCGCCGATGCCCAACATGCGCAGGCCCCCCAGCGTCGCCTGTTTGCCGGTGAACAGGCTGATGGCCGCACCGACCCCGAACAGGCTGATGCCGGTGGCGAGCAGGGTGCCGCCCAGCGCACTGGCACTGGACAGCAGCAGATAGGGCAGCAGCGGGATCAGGGCGCCCAGGGAAAAGGCCAGGAACGAGGCAATCGCCGCGCCCCAGGGCGAGCCCAGCT
>CAIXFP010000440.1 GCA_903918705.1 uncultured Pseudomonadota bacterium | reverse complement strand
TCGTCCACCTTGACGGTCTGGAAGCGGCGGGTGAGCGCCGGGTCCTTCTCGATGTGTTTCTTGTACTCCGCCCAGGTGGTGGCGCCGATGGTGCGCAGGGTGCCGCGGGCCAGGGCGGGCTTGAGCAGGTTGGCCGCATCGCCGGTGCCGGCCGCCCCGCCTGCGCCAACCAGGGTATGGGTCTCGTCCACGAACAGGATGATGGGTTTCGGGCTGGCCTGCACTTCGTCGATGACCGAACGCAGGCGTTGCTCGAATTCACCCTTCATGCTGGCGCCGGCCTGCAGGAGGCCGATATCCAGGGCCAGCAGTTCCACGTCCTTGAGGCTGGGGGGTACGTCGCCGCGGGCGATGCGCTGGGCGAAACCCTCCACCACGGCGGTCTTGCCCACGCCCGCCTCGCCCACGAGGATGGGGTTGTTCTGGCGGCGGCGCATGAGGATGTCCACTACATGGCGGATTTCCTCGTCGCGCCCGACGATGGGGTCCATCTTGCCGGAACGGGCCTGTTCGGTGAGGTCGGTGGTGAACTTCTTCAGGGCTTCCTTCTTGCCCAAAGCTGCTGGGGCGATGGCATTACTGTCCTCACCCGGCGCACCTCCGGCGACCTGGAATCCATCCTTGGTCCCCATGCGCTCCTCGGGAGAGCCGGCAAGTATGGTAGCGAAATTGTCGCTGAGGTCTTCTCCCTTGATCTTCTGGAATTCGCGGGAGATGGCATAAAGGGCGTTGCGCAGGGTCGGCGTCTTCGTGGCCCCCACCATCAGGTGGCCGACACGGACAGCCCCCTCGCCGAACATCAGGGTGGCGAAGACCCAACCACGCTCGGTGGCTTCCTCAATCAGCGGCGAAAAGTCGGAAATCGCTGTGGCGCCCCTCGGCAGGGCGTCGAGTGCCGTGGTCAGGTCCTTGGCCAGACGGGAGGCATCCAGGTCGTAGTGTTTGATGATCCGGTGCAGGTCGGTATCCTGGTTCTGGATGATCTGGTGCAGCCAATGGACCAACTCGACGTAGGGATTGCCGCGGAGCTTGCAGAATACGGTCGCCCCTTCAATGGACTTGTAGGCGAGGGGATTCAGTTTGCCGAACAGCGATGCGCGATTGATTTCCGACATGGACTCGTTCCTTGTTCAAAATGCATTGATCTGCCGCGGCAGCCATTTCCTGGCTTCCCGGCCCTCTCCTTCGCATGCAGCCGGGACGTGCTGTCTGAATCCCCGCCGAACTATTGCAGTCACGCCCCTGACATTCAAGTGGTCTTTCGATATAGAGATTGGCAGTGGCATGAGATTCATTCCGTACCGGTCAGTATCAGGTCGTCTGCGTCGTTGGAACCCGGCCTCCTGCCCAGCCAGGAAGTCCAGCCCAGGCAGGTCGAGTTGCCCAGGCTGGTCGGAGGAACCTCGTCCTGCCGCAGGAGCAACTGCAAGTCCCAGCCGTATTCGTGTCCCAGGTAGTTGCGTACCCAGTCGGAGAGCCGGCGGAAACTCTCCTTCCCCGGGAGAAAACGTTCATAGTCGCTCAAGGTCAGGGGTCCAAGGACGATCCTG
>CAIXFP010000439.1 GCA_903918705.1 uncultured Pseudomonadota bacterium | reverse complement strand
GAAAGGAATTGATTGGTGGAGATAAGCGGGATCGAACCGCTTACCTCTTGCATGCCATGCAAGCGCTCTCCCAGCTGAGCTATACCCCCACAAGAGAGCGCGCATTCTAGGGACGACTCCGGGCCTTGTAAACCCCCATTTTGCATATCCATGACAGATTTCCTGTTCGCGATGGGCAACGGCCGCCTGGGATATATTGCGGTCATGCGTATTGCCCTGGTGACTCCCTTCCTGCCCGCCGCGCGCAACGGCAACGCCCATACCGCCGTGCGCTGGCGGCGCTTCCTCCGTCAGGCCGGGCACGCGGTGGCGATGGCGCGGGAATGGGATGGGCGGCCGGCGGATGCGCTGCTCGCCCTGCACGCGCGGCGCAGCCATGCATCCATCGCGCAATTCGCCCGGGTTTATCCGGAGCGGCCCTTGCTGGTGGTGCTGACCGGCACCGATGTCTACCGCGATATTCAGTTCGACGCCGACGCCCGGCATTCCCTCGCCCTGGCGACGCGGCTGGTGGTGTTGCAGGACATGGCCGTGGCCGAGTTGCCGCCGGAATACCGGGCGAAGACGCGGGTGGTCACCCAGTCCGCGCCGACCCTGAAGCCGGCGCCGCGGCCGGTGCGGAGCTTCGCCGTCTGCGTCGTCGCGCACCTGCGCGATGAGAAGGATCCGTTCCTGGCCGCCCAGGCGGCGCAGTCGCTGCCGGCGGCCAGCCGGGTCCGCGTGCTGCATGTGGGCGGGCCGTTGCAGGAAGGCATGGCGGCGAAGGCGCTGGCATTGGAGTCGCCGCGCTGGCACTGGCTCGGCGCCCTGCCCCATGGGGTGGCGCGGCAGCAGATCGCCCGTTCCCACCTTTTGGTGGTCAGTTCGCGCATGGAAGGCGGCGCCAACGTGATCTGCGAGGCCTGCGCGGCCGGCACGCCGGTATTGGCTACGCGCATTTCCGGCAACCTGGGGATGCTGGGCGCCGACTACGCCGGCTACTTTCCGGTAGGCGACGCGGCCGCGCTGGCGGAACTGATGGACCGCTGCGAAACCGATTCCGCCTTCCTGGCAAACTTGAAACACCAATGCGCGGCCCGCGCGCCCCTGTTCACGCCGGAGCGGGAAGCGGCGGCGGTGCGGGCCTTGATCGAGGAGCTCCCATGAAACTCACCCTGCTCAGCGTGGGCGACAAGCTGCCGGCCTGGGCCGACACGGCGGCGGCGGAATACCTGAAGCGGATGCCGCGGGAAGCGCGCATGGAGTTGGTGGAGATCAAGCCGGAGAAACGCGCCGGCCAATCCGCCGATTCCATCAAGGCCATCGAGGCGGCGCGCATCCTGGACAAACTGCCGCCCGGCGCCCGCCTGGTGGCGCTGGACGAGCACGGGCGCGAGGTCTCCACCCGTGACCTGGCCGACCTGCTGGCGCGCTGGATGGCGGACGGGCGCGACGTGGCCCTGGTGATCGGCGGCGCCGACGGCCTGGCGGCGAATCTCCTGGAGCGCGCCGAACTCAAGCTCGCCCTGTCGCGTCTGACCCTGCCCCACGCCCTGGCGCGGGTGCTGCTGGCGGAGCAGATGTACCGCGCCATCAGCTTGCTCAACAACCATCCCTATCACCGGGAGTAGTCATGTCCAACCCCATATTGCGCCGCTGGTTTTGGCGCATCGGCCTGGCCGCCGCCATCGCGTTGGCAGGCTTCGCCGCCTGGCAGCACTACGGCAAGCCCGCCCCCCTGGAAGTGAGCGTGGCACGGGCCGAGATGGGCAAAGTCGAATCCACCGTCGCCAATACCCGCGCCGGCACCGTGAAGGCCTGCCGCCGCGCCAAGCTGTCGCCCCAGGGCGGCGGCCAGATCGCGCGCCTGCTGGTGCACGAGGGCGACCGGGTGACGGCCGGGCAGGTCTTGCTGGAGTTGTGGGACGCTGACCTGGCCGCCCTGGCGCGCCAGGCCGAGGAGCAGGTGCGCGGCGCCCGCGCCCACCGCGCGGAGACCTGCGCGGCGGCGCAGGCGGCTCGACGCGAGGCGCAGCGGCAGCAGCAACTGGCCGACCAGGGCTTCGTCAGCGCCGCCAAGGTGGACAGCGCCGACAGCGATGCCCAGGTGAAGGAGGCCGGTTGCCGCGCCGCGGAAACCGACATCGCGGCGGCGGCGGCGCATCTCGAAACCGCCCGCGCCACCCTGGACCGCAGCGTCCTCAAGGCGCCCTTCGCCGGCATCGTCGCGGAAATCACCGGCGAACTGGGGGAATACGCCACCCCCTCGCCGCCCGGCATTCCCACGCCGCCGGCCATCGACCTGATCGACGACTCCTGTCTCTACGTCACCGCCCCCATCGACGAGGTGGACGCGCCCAAACTCAAGGTGGGCCAGTCCGCCCGCATCGCCCTGGACGCCTTCCCCGGCAAGCATTTCGCCGGCCGCGTGCAGCGCGTCGCCCCCTACGTGCTGGAGGTGGAAAAGCAGGCGCGCACGGTGGAAGTGGAGGTGGCATTCACCCAGGCGGTGGACCGCAAGGCCCTGTTGGTGGGCTACAGCGCCGACGCGGAAATCATCCTGGACGGCCGCGACAACGTGCTGCGCATCCCCACCCAGGCGCTGTTCGGCGGCAACAAGGTGCTGGTGTTGAGCAACGGTGTGCTGGTGGAGCGGATGGTGACCACTGGCCTGGCCAACTGGCAGCACACCGAGATTACCAGGGGGCTGAACGCCGGCGATCGGGTGGTGGTGTCCCTGGAGAAGGAAGGCGTGAAGGCGGGCGTGCGCGCGGTGGCGAAATGACTTCAAGTAGCGCCGGCGCCTCGCCGGCCCTACCCCGCGACGGTGACAACG
>CAIXFP010000438.1 GCA_903918705.1 uncultured Pseudomonadota bacterium | reverse complement strand
GTTTCCGGAGACACCATGAAACTCAAAGCCATCGCCGAAGCATGCCTCTGGCTGCCCGGCTTCGCACCCCAGGAAGACCCCATCGCAGTGCTTGGGGAATCCGGGCAGCGGAACGCGAAGATTCTTCCGTTCCCTGGCCCGACCAGCAACACGGTCAAGGAAAAGGCACCAGCCAAGCCTCTCTGGCCGCGGCTCGATGCTTCCGTGTTCACCGGCTTGGCCGGTGAGGTCACGAAATTCGAGGCCAACCTCGCCGCCATCGAACTCCTGCGCAAGCTGGAGCAAGACGATCGGCAACCCACAGTGGAAGAGCGGGTAACCCTCAACCGCTACACCGGCTGGGGCGGATTGCCGCAGGCGTTCAACCTGGAGCAGAAGGACGAAGCATGGGTTACTCGTGCCGAGCGCCTGAAAGTCATGTTGAGCGAACGCGAGTATGCCGCCGCCCATGCCAGCACACCGAACGCGCACTACACATCGCTGGAAATAATCGAGGCGATGTGGGCGGCGGTGCGGCGCCTTGGCTTCAAGGGTGGCCGCATCCTGGAGCCGGCTGCAGGAGTGGGTTATTTCGTCGGTGCCATGCCGGAAGAAGTCGCCCGCAACAGCAAGGCCACGGTGGTCGAGCTGGACCGCATCACGGCGAAGATCCTCAAGGCCCTCTACGAACCGTTCGGCGTCGCCGTGGCGAATTCGGGGTTTGAGGAAGTGAGGTTCCCCGAGGGGTATTTCGACCTGGCCATCTCGAACGTTCCCTTCGGCAACTACCAAGTGCCGGAGCTGCGCAACGTGCCCTACGCCAACTTCCTGATCCACGACTACTTCTTCGCGAAAGCGCTGGACGTGGTCAGGCCGGGCGGACTGGTGCTGTTCATCACGTCTTCCGGGACGCTGGACAAGCACGACGAACGAGTGCGGAACACCTTGGCGAGCAAGGCCAATCTGGTGGCGGCGATCCGTTTGCCGAACACGGCGTTCAAGCGGATTGCCAACACCGAGGTCACGACCGACATCGTGATCCTCCAGAAGCCGCTCGCGGGCCGTGGCAGCCAGAAGGGATGGACCCGATCGGTCGTCCTGCCGGAAAGCTCTCCGATTTACGGGGTGGATTACCGGTGGTCGCGTCATGAGGCCATCTACGCCAACCAGCATTTCGCGGAAAACCCCCAGTGGGTGATCGGCAAACTCAAGCTGGTGGATAACGGCTACGGCAAGTCGACCGGGTGTGTCTTCGATGGCGACATCGCGGATGCCCTGCAAGACCGCGTGGCGATGCTGCCGGAAGGCATCTACAGCACCTACGAGCAGAACCTGGAGAGCGGGAATGTGGTTCGCCTGTCTCTCACCCAGCAGCATCGCCCAGGGTACCGGGTGATCGACGGCAAGGTGTACGAAGTGGTCGGAAGCGAAGCGGTCCTGGTGAGCGCGCCGCGGAAGACCCTGGATCGCATTGCCGGCATGGTGGAAATTCGTGATGCCGCCAGGAAGCTCATCACGGCCCAGGCGGTACATGACGACGACACCCTCGTCGGTGTG
>CAIXFP010000437.1 GCA_903918705.1 uncultured Pseudomonadota bacterium | reverse complement strand
GGTAGATGTGGGTGTCCACCGCGATGGTGGGCTGGCCGAAAGCGGTGTTGAGCACCACGTTGGCGGTCTTGCGGCCCACACCCGGCAGGGCTTCCAGGGCCTCGCGCTCCGCCGGCACCTCGCCGCCGTGCTTGTCGAGGAGGATCTGGCAGGTGGCGATGACGTTCTTCGCCTTGGTCTTGAACAGGCCGATGCGGCGGATGTGCTCGATCAGACCGGCCTCGCCCAGGGACAGGAGTCGCTCGGGGGTGCCGGCGACGGGGAACAGGGTGGCGGTGGCCAGATTGACGCTGACGTCGGTGGCCTGGGCCGAGAGCATCACCGCCACCAGCAACTGGAACGGCGTGAGGTAGTGCAGTTCCGTGGTGGGATGGGGGTCGGCGGCGCGCAGTCGCTCGAAGATGGCGCGGCGTTGGGTGGCGTTCATGGCGCGATGATAAGAGAAAACCCGCTACCATCCGCACTCCCATGCGTATCGAATCACTCCGTCAGCGCCTGCGCGACCTGGGCGCCAAACCCCCTCACGAACACCGGGTACTCCAGGCCTGGACGCAGTCGCGCTCCCTGGACAAGCGCCACAGCCGCGCCGAAGATTTCCTGCCGAAATCCCTGCGTGCCGCGCTCCCCGGCCTCATGGCGGAACTCCACGGGCTGGCCCGCCTGCGCTCGGAACATCCCGGTGGCGACGGTTCCGCCCGCCTGCTGGTGGAACTCGGTGACGGCCAGACCGTGGAAAGCGTGCTGCTGCCGCGCGACGGCGTATGCGTTTCCACCCAGGTGGGCTGCGCTGTGGGCTGCGTGTTCTGCATGACCGGCCGCGACGGACTGCTGCGCCAACTGGACAGCGGCGAGATCGTCGCCCAGGTGGTGCTGGCGCGCGCCATGCGCACGGTGCACCGGGTGGTGTTCATGGGCATGGGCGAGCCGGCCCACAACCTGGACAACGTTATGGCCGCCATCGAACTGCTGGGCACGTCGGGCGGCATCGGCCACAAGAACCTGGTGTTCTCCACGGTGGGCGACCACCGCGTGTTCGCGCGACTGTCGCAAGGTCCCGTCAAGCCGGCCCTGGCCCTGTCCCTGCACACGACCCGCGCCGATCTGCGAGAAACGCTGTTGCCCAAGGCGCCACGCATCGCCCCTGATGAACTGGTGGAACTGGGCGAGGTCTATGCCCGCGCCAGCGGCTATCCCATCCAGTATCAATGGACGTTGCTGGAAGGCATCAACGACGGCGACGACGAGCTGGAGGGCATCGCCCGCCTCCTGGCCGGCAAGTACGCCATGATGAATTTCATTCCTTACAACGCCAACGACGGCCTCGTCTTCCGCCGCCCTTCGAGCGCGCGCGCCGCCGAGATGGCGGGGCGCCTGAACCGGCGCGGCATCCTCACCCGGTTGCGCGATTCCGCCGGGCAGGACGTGGAAGGCGGCTGCGGCCAGTTGCGGGCGCGGACGTTGACAGCGGAACCGGTTTAATGAGTACCTTACAGCCATGACTTCCATGTACCAGAGTTACTTCGGCCTTAGCGAAGTCCCCTTCTCCATCGCCCCGGCGCCGCGCTTCCTCTATATGAGCCAGCGCCACCAGGAAGCCCTGGCCCACCTGCTCTATGGCCTGTCCGGCGATGGCGGCTTCGTCCTGCTGACCGGCGAGGTGGGGGCGGGCAAGACCACGGTGTGCCGCTGCCTGCTGGAGCAGATTCCGGACAACTGCGATGTGGCTTACATCTTCAATCCCAAGCTGACGGTGGAGGAACTGCTTTCCACCATCTGCACGGAATTCCGCATCGAGTGCCCTTCCGGCAGTGTCAAGGGCTACGTCGATCGCATCAACGCCCATCTGCTGGAGGGCCACGCCAACGGCCGCCACGCGGTGCTGATCATCGACGAGGCGCAGAACCTCTCCGCCGAAGTTCTCGAACAGATGCGCCTGCTGACCAATCTGGAAACCGACGAGCGCAAGCTGTTGCAGATCATCCTGCTGGGCCAGCCGGAACTGGCGGCCATGCTGGAGCGCCAGGAGTTGCGGCAACTGGCGCAGCGCATCGTCGCCCGCTATCACCTGGGGCCGCTGACCCGGGCGGAAGTCGCCGCTTACGTGCGGCATCGCCTCGAAGTGGCGGGAACCCAGCGGCCCCTGTTTTCCGCCGCGCTGATGAAATCCTTGTACCGCTACAGCGGCGGCATCCCCAGGATCATCAACGTCCTCTGTGACCGCGCCCTGCTGGGGGCCTACGCCCAGGGCAAGGAGCGGGTCGACCGCGCCATCCTGCGCCAGGCGGCGCGCGAGGTATTCCGGCAGCCGACCTCCTGGCGTTTCCCTCGCGGCCGACTGGCCCTGGCGGCGGCCTTGCTCGTGGTCGCCGCCACCCTGGCGATCCTGGTGTATCAGCACAAGCCGGCGCCACCCCGGCCGCGTCCGCGCATCGCCGCCGCGGCGCCCGCCGCGGTCGCCGCGGCCGCCAAGCCCAAGCCGGTTTTGCCCGCGGTCCTGGAGTGGCCCGCCGGGGAGCCCATGGAACACAGCGAGGCTCTGGCCTATGCCGCCTTGTTCCGCGCCTGGGGCGCGGACTATCGCTCCGGCGACCCCTGCCGAACGGCCGCGAGCCTGGGCTTGCGCTGCCGCGCAGGCCGCGCCGGGCTGGACGAACTGCGCCGCTTGAATCGGCCGGTGATCCTTGCCATGAGCGACACCCAGGGCCACGAATTCCAGGCGACGCTGCTCGGTCTGGCGCCGGACGCGGCCACCTTCGCCGTTGCCGGAGTCCCTCGGGTGACCACGCCGGGCGTGCTGGCGGCGCAATGGTCGGGCCGTTACAGCCTGCTCTGGCGAGCGCCGGCGGTGGTGCATGGCACCATCAGCCCGGGCATGCGCGGCGAGGCGGTGCTCTGGCTGCGCGGTGTTCTGGCTCAGGCTCGGGGCGGCAAGGCGGAAGCCGGCGCGGACCCGTTGTACGACGCGGACTTGCAACGCCAGGTCAGGCAATTCCAGTTCGCCCAGGGCCTGATTCCAGACGGCAACGCCGGGTTGCAGACCCAGTTGCGACTACTTGGCG
>CAIXFP010000436.1 GCA_903918705.1 uncultured Pseudomonadota bacterium | reverse complement strand
CACCGGCGTGAAGAAAAACCCGAACGGATTAGGGTCCGGCGCCGGTTGCTTACCAGCCACGGCCTTTCCCTTGCACCGCCACGCCACGTTCCTCGTTGGCTGCCACCACCAAGCCTTCAGACTCGATTCCGTCATCCTCCAAGTCGTGCCGGCGCGCCATCTCGCGCACCATGTGGGCGAGGCTCGTCGGCATCGCCTCTTCATCGGCCGGATCCGGCAGGGGCAGGCGCAGTTTGTAAAGGCGGCCCTCGACATAGGCGTAGGCCTGGCCTTTCGGCAGGCTGGTGAGATCGGCGGCGGTAAGCAGATCCACCTCCTGCCGGTTGACCCGGTCCTCGTTCTTGCTGGAAAAGTCTTCGAAGTCCTCGATGCTGCTGGCGTCGTTCGCCCCGGTGACCGGGGTCAGCGTGTCGACACGCACCTTGCCGAGCTGCTTGGTCAGGATTTCCGCCGTCTCGATATTCTTGACCCGCAGCATGAACACGCTGTTGAGGTTGCCGCCAATCTGCCCGGCCTTGGCCTTGTTGCCGATCCGGGCCTCGATGTCCGACCAGGTCTGGGTGTAAACGGTGACCTGAAAACCGGCGCCACGAGACTTGTTGAGGAGCGGGACGAACTCGTCGCCGATCAGTTCGTTGAACTCGTCGGCGTGGACGCTGCATTTGCGTATCGCGGCGCCACCGGCCTGCACGTCCTTGTAAATGCGGCCGGCCAGGCTGGTGAGGTCCGAGAACATCGAATTGCCCACCGCGCCGGCCACTTCATAATCGGAAAGCGAATCCAGGCCCACGTAGACGATGCCACCGCCGCGCAGGATGCCCTCCCAGTCGAAAATCGGGCGGGGATCGTCTGGGTCCGCATAATCTGGGGAGAGCAATGCCCCCACCCGGCCGGTGGTGAGCTTCTCCAGCAGGGGGATGAGGGAAGCCACCAGCTTGTTCCAGAAGCTTTGCTCGAAGCTGATGATCTTGATCAGGGAGTGGGCGACGGGATCGTAGAGCCCCTTGTCGCGGATGTAGTCGATGATCTTGAGCACCGGGATCGACCGTGTCTGCAGGGCGCGGTCGAAGCTTTTCGGGTTGATCTCCCTGGACTCCAGGTCTTTCCGCCACCCGGCCGCCTGGGGTTCGCGATCCAGCCAGGCGGCGCAGTAGTCCACCACCAGCGGCTCGATGTCGGAGGCGTAGCGCAGGATGTCCTGGTAGCTGGCCTTGCGCCCCAGCGCCACCAGGGCGCGCGACATGGAGTTGACGAACCCCCAGACGAACTGGGCGAAGTTGGCGCCTTCGCCCTCCTGCGGCAGTTGATTGGTGATCCGCGTCGCAATCTCGGTGACGCGGCTGAATTCGCCCACCGGGTTGTAGCGTGCGGACAACTCCGGAAAGCCGAGGTGGAACACGTAGAAGCGATCCAGGCGTCCCGCCCGCTTCGCTTCGGTGTACATGCGTTTGAGCAGCGCGGCGTCGCCCTTCGGGTCGAACGCGATGACGGTGTCGCCGCGCCGGATGTCCTGGGTGACCTGCAGTTCCAGGAACCGGGTCTTGCCCACCCCCGTGGTGCCCAGCACCAGCGTGTGGCCTCCCCGTGCGGACATATCGAACCAGACCTCCTTCTCCCCCTCCCAGAGGCCCACCGCATGCAGCAGGGGATCGCCGCCCACCTGGGGCAGGGGCCGCGCCGGGTTCCACCAGGCATCCCGGCTGGTGTATCGGCGCAAGTCGATACCGGCATTCTCGGCGCGAAGTTCGAGCGCGCGCGCCCTATCGTGGAGCCGGCCGGGCCGGGACAAATGCGCGAATCGGGGCTCGCGCGCCATGATCAACCGTTGGACGTGGCGCGCATCCCAAAGGAAGCCCTTGCCTACGTAGTACGCCTCGGTCGAATGCGGTATTTCCTCCAGGCCCAACTGAAAGACCGGCAGTTTGCGCAGGCCGCGCTTGTAGCGCACGAGCCGCCAGCCCTTCCAGGCACGCCAGGCGGCGTAGGCGCTCATGATGCCTGCCACCGGCAGCGCCTGGTCCGGGACGGGGCCGAACGGAATGCAGGCGTAGGAGATGGCGACCGTGGACGCCGCCAGCGTGAACAACGCCATGCCGGAGTAAAGCTCGTAGGGGCGGCGCAGCAGGTTTTCTACAGGGTAGGGCATGGGGAGATGTCCCTGAGGCAGGCGAGCAGCCAGCGTTCTGTCTCAGCCGGTTCCGGGTATTCGCGGTCGGACTGCCAGACCGTGACATCCTCAGTCCAGAATTGCTGAAAGGGCATTTCCAGTGGGTGCCAGGGCT
>CAIXFP010000435.1 GCA_903918705.1 uncultured Pseudomonadota bacterium | reverse complement strand
GGCTTGCCCGCGATGTGACCGGTGCTATTCGCGGGCAAGCCCGCTCCTACCGCCACCGCCTTGGGCGAGTTGAGGAGGGTGGCGGCCATGATGGCACCGTGCTCGGTGAAGGCGTAGGGCGCATGGCGGCGGCCACCACGGCCGGGGGAGGTGGCTGTTTCGTTTGAGGTCGCAAATTGCGACCTCAAAGCGCGGTACTCCTCGGCGGTCAGTTGAAACATGAAGTCGACTGGAAACCGCGCCAGATTGCGTTTGACCTGCTCGTTGAAACGCTTCGTCGGCACGCCATAGAGCTCCGCCAGATCGGCATCCAGCATTACACGTTGATCGCGGATGACCAGGATGCGGTCCGCGATTCCATGGCCGTGAAATGGCACCAGCTCAGACATCCAGCAATTCCCTTGCCTGGCGCGCGTCCTCGCCGATCTGGGCGATGAGGGCTTCCATGCTGGGAAACTTGGCCTCGTCGCGCAGCTTGTGCAGGAACTCCACGCGCAGGTGTTCTCGGTAGATGCTGCGGTCGAAATCGAACAGGTGCACTTCCAGGGTGGGACGTCCGTCGGCGTGCACCGTGGGGCGGGTGCCCAGGCTGGCCACACCGGGCCAGTCCGGCTGTCCCAGTCCCTGCACGCGCACCGCGAAGATACCCTTCAACGGCGGCTTGTTGTGCTTGAGCTGAATGTTGGCGGTGGGGTAGCCGATCTTGCGGCCCAACTGGTCGCCGCCCACCACCCGGCCGGAAATGGAATAGGGCCGGCCCAGCAGTTGCGCGGACATGGCCATGTCGCCTTCCGCCAGGGCTTCCCGCACTGCGGTGCTGGAGGCGCGCTGGCCGGCGGCTTCCACGGTGTGCAGGGCTTCGGCCTGGAAGCCGAATGCCTGGCCCATGCGTTCCAGCAGGGCGAAGTCGCCGGCCCGTTTGGCGCCGAAGCGGAAGTCGTCCCCCACCAGCACGTAGCGTGCCTTGAGGCCGTCTACCAGGATGCGGCGCACGAATTCCTCGGCGGACAGCGCCGCGAAGGGTTTGCTGAAGCGGCAGACGTGGACGTGGGCCACGCCGAGTCCGCGCAGGATCTCCAGCTTCTCGCGCAGGGAAGTGAGACGGGTGGGGGCGGAATCCGGCGTGAAGATTTCGCGTGGGTGCGGCTCGAAGGTCAGCACCGCGGGGGCCGCGCCCACCGAGGCGGCGCGGGAAGTCAGGCGCGCCAGCATGGCCTGGTGGCCCAGGTGGACGCCGTCGAAGTTGCCGATGGTGACGGCGTTGGGGCGGTCCGCGCGATGGAGCGTGTCAAACCAGCCGTGAGTCATCCGCATGATGCGTGTATCTCTTTGAAAAGTCGCGGATTTTAGCGGCACGTGGGAGTCCCGGTCCATGCCCGTGGTGGAGTGCCGGCAAATTCACACGCGGAGGACCGCCCGAAGTTGAGACAGGAGGCCCCCCGCCAGCACGTCGTCGGGGATACGGGTCGGGAAGGAGGTGTTGTGGCCCATGCCCCCGGCGTCGATGTCCCGCATGTACTGGAAGCCTAAGTAATCGGAAACCTTGCCCGGCGGGGCGGCTCGTGCCGGTGTTCGGCATCCTGGTGTGGAGGGACGTCCTGTGCACTGGCTGCGAGCGCCATCAGCATCAGGAGGCACAGGAGGGCTTCACGATCTGGCCTGCATCAAGTCAGAAGAGGTTGCTTGCAGCGTTCAGGTAAGGCGTCAGGACGCGCTGATCGGTGATTGGATCCGAGTACAGATAGGGTACGCCCTGTCGGCTGCCAAAGGATCTGACCTTCATGAATGGCCGTTCTGGAGTAGGGGCTATGGCGGCTTTGTCCGAGCAGGCGACGCCCAAGCCACCCACCTGGCTGTCTGCAACGGGTCGTGAGAGTTCGGCCAACTCTTCCCCTTGCCGGGGGAGTAGAGGACTTCCACCTCCAAGGAAGTGCGCCCTGCCGGGCGCACCAACACAAAGCCCGGTCGGGTGACCGGGCTAAATCCACCTAAGAAGGAGGATGGAGGAGACGACCCCGACAACGCCTAGGGAGGTAAGCGTTAGCGCCAGGGTCATAAGCATCTTCTAATACTCTGATTGCGCCGACAACACATACCCGCACAAAAAGATCAATTTACGGCGCGACAGTCGCCCGGCCGCCACAGCGCGATTCAGCGTCCGTCGAGGGGCACGAAGTCGCGCCGCCGGGAACCGGTGTAGAGCTGGCGCGGGCGGGCGATCTTGTGGCCGGGACTGGTGATCATCTCGTTCCACTGGGCGATCCAGCCAGCGGTGCGGGCCAGGGCGAAGATGGCGGTAAACATGGAAGTGGGAATGCCCAAGGCGCGCAACACGATGCCGGAGTAGAAATCCACGTTGGGGTAGAGCTTCTTCTTGACGAAATATTCGTCTTCCATGGCGATCTGCTCCAGTTTCAGAGCCATCTTGAACAATGGGTCGTCGTGCAGGCCGAGTTCGTCCAGCACTTCGTAGCAGGTCTGCCGCATGATGGCCGCGCGCGGGTCCATGTGCTTGTAGACGCGATGGCCGAAGCCCATGAGGCGG
>CAIXFP010000434.1 GCA_903918705.1 uncultured Pseudomonadota bacterium | reverse complement strand
GTCGGGGCGGCCACGCTGCCGGAATTCGAGACGGACCTGCGCGCCCACATCGCCACCTCGCCCCAGCGCGACCAGTTCATCCTCACCGGCTTTCGCGCCGACATTGCCGACCTCATCGCCGCCTCCGATTGCCTGGTGGTGTCGTCCCTGGAGGAAGCCCACTCCCGCATTATCCCCGAGGGCTACGCCATGAAGTGCCCGGTGGTGGCGACCCGTGTGGGCGGCATCCCGGAACTGGTGACCCCGGGTGTCACCGGCACACTGGTGGAACCGGCCAATGCCGAGGCCATCGCCGCCGGCGTGATCGCGGTGTTGCAAAACGACCAGGGCGCCATCCTGGAAAACGCCCATGCCATGGCCCGGGAGCGTTTCGCCATCGACGGCATGATGCAGCGCACCCTGGAAACATACGCGCGCGCCATGGGGCACTCGTGACCCGCCCCATTCCCATCCTCATGTACCACAACGTCGGCCGCCCGCCGCCGGGGGTGCGCCTGCGCAAGCTCTACGTCGGCGCCGGCCACTTCGCGCGGCAGATGGCGTTGTTACGCCTGATGGGCTACCGCGGCCTGTCCATGGGCGCGGCCATGCCCTATCTGCGCGGCGAGCAAGAGGGCAGGGTGGCGGTCATCACCTTCGACGACGGCTATGCCGACACCCTGGAAGCGGCCCTGCCGGCCCTGCGACGCCACGGCCACAGCGCCACCTGCTACGCAGTAAGCCGGCGCCTGGGCGAATACAACACCTGGGACGCAGAGTGGATCGGGGCCCGCAAACCCCTGATGAACGCCGAGCAGTTACGCCGCTGGCGCGACGCCGGTATGGAAGTGGGCGCCCACACGCGCACCCATCCGCACCTGACCCAATGCGACGCCGCAGCTCTGGAATATGAGGTGACGGGTTGCAAGTCCGACCTGGAAGCACTGCTACAGCAGCCGGTGACCCAGTTCTGCTATCCCTACGGCAGCCAGGACGCCCGCGTGGCGGCTGCGGTGCGGGCCGCCGGCTATGCCGCCGCCACTACCACCGTGCGGGGCCGGGCCGAAGCGGGCAGCGACCCCTACACCCTGCCCCGGGTCATGGTGGCGGGCCATCACCTGCTGCCGGTGCTGGCCATCCAGATGTTGACGGGGTACGAGGAGCGGCGCCGCTGATCGCCGGCTACGCCGGCAGGCGGGCGTGGGCGGCCAGCACCTCGGCGGGGGCGATGTCCGCCACCTGGCGGGAAGGGGGTTGCAGCAGTTCGTAGGACGGGCCCCAGGGATGCCAGCGCTGGGCGGGCGAGTCGCCGAACAGGCAGACGATTTTCTTGCCCAGGCCGGCCGCCACGTGCATGGCGCCGCCGTCGGCGCAGATCACCGAGTCGCAAAGATCCAGCCCGGTGATGAGTTGTTCCAGCCGCTGGGTGGCCACGGGCGCCACCGCCAGGCCGGCGCACTCCCGCAACAGCGCGGCGGCCTTGGCGTCGTCACCGGGGTGGCGCGGGTTGTCTGCCGCGCCCGGCGACCAGAACAGCAGCACGCCGTAGCCTTCACCAGCCAGGTCCCGGGCCACCTTGACAAAGGATTCCAGAGGCCAGCGCTGGGCCGGGCGCCGGGCCGAGAGATGCAGGCCCACCAGGGGCCGCCCTCGCAGCGCGGCGGGCAATGTCGCGCGGGCAAGGGCGGCGTCGCCACTGTCGGCGCGGATCAGACAGGCGGGAGGCGGCCCGGCGATGCCGTATTCCCGTGCCAGGGCAAAACTCTTCTCCGCCTCGTGCTCCCCGGCCGCTTCCGAGCCGCGCAGAACGCGCCGCGGCGCCACCCAGCGGGCGAAACGTTCCGCGGAGGCCTGGTTGCCCGTGGCCGGGATCAGGGCATCGTCCAGATTCATGCCGCGCAGTTTCAGCACCATGGCCAGGCGCGACCAATAGGCGCCCAGCCGCGATTCACCCGGATCCAGGTGCTTGGCCTTTTGATAGACGAACAACTCGTCCACCGCCGGATGTCCGGCCAGCACCGGGGCGCAGTAATGGTTGGTGAGTACCCCGATCCAGGCCTCCGGCATCTCCCGGCGCAGGGCCAGGAGCAGCGGCGTGGTCAGGATCAGGTCGCCGATGTTGTCGCGACGGATGACCAGGAGGCGGCGGGAGGCGGATTCGGGCATCACGGCGGTGGCGGGTTCAGCGCCCGAAATAGCTGGGCAACATGGGGTGGAGCCTGGACGACTGGAAGGCAACGTAGAGCTGGACGCCATGTTTTTTCAGGACTTCCTCGTTGAGGATTTCCAGGGCGGTGGAAATGGTCAATTTGCCGAAGTCGGGGTCGTCGGTCTTGTGCACCGCGGCCAGTGGCCGGGCGAGGGGGACGGCGCGGCCCTTGTCGCCGTATTCCTGGCGCCGGGATTCATAGAAATAGGCCGTGTTGTTGAGGTCGATGCCACACAGGACGATGTGCTTGTAGCCGGCGCGCAGGCCCAGCAGCGTCAGAAAGAATACCGAGGCCCGCTTGCGCACCAGGAAAGCGCGGGGATGAGTCAGGAGGCCGAAGCGGTCCAGACGGCGCAGACTGGCGGAAAAAGCGGCGGGTTCCTCGTCCGGGGGCTCCCATTCCCAGGACAGGCTCAGGTTGCGGCGCAGCTCACGAGGCACTTCCCGCAGGAAGGCGCACAACTCGGCCCGCTTGTGGCGTTCGCCATCCTTGAGCAGGATCGGCGTGTCGACATAGTCGCCGGCACGAAATCGCAGGTTGGTCATGAGACAGTCGTGATCGGAGGTGCCCGGATCGGTGGGCTCGAACACGTAGAGCTTAGGGACGAAATCATGCACCAGCCAGAAATTGAAGCCGATGCTGTCGGCGGCGGCGATACGCTGCCACTCCTGCTCCGTCATGTCGTTGATGGAACTGCCGCTACCCAGGATGAAGAGGGTGTCAGAGGATTTCGCCGCCGCCAGTGGGTTGCCGGCGAGAGGCGCCAGGCCCAGTTCCCGTGTGACTCCCCGCAGGCGCAGGCGAGATGCCACCAGACGGCGCAGGGTCTTCATCCAGCGCGGCCGAACGCGGTCCTTCAGGCGTTTGATCATGGGGCGGAGGGTCATGCCTTGTCCAGTCGGGCCAGGATGGCTTTGGCCAGGATCCAGTCCCATTCCGTGTCGATGTCCAGGGCTTCCGCCGGATCGCTCATCAGCAGGGGCAGGGTGTCCTCGGTCACGTAGGTCCGCCGCTCCCGAAGGACTGCGGGGGTCGCCAGAAACACGGCGCCGTTGAGTGCGAAGGTGGGCTCCAGATCCTGGGAGCGGCGCTCCATCATTTCCCAGCCCAAGAGGGGGGTCAGCGCGCCGTTCGCCAGCGTGAAGCACCAGGCGGGGGGGGGCTCGGCGGGGCTGACGCTGACCACCGGGCGGCCGCTTCCCTTCCGGAACAGGTCCACCGCCTCGCGCAGCGTCTCTGCCCGGCGGAAGGGGGAGGTGGGCTGTAGTAGCAACAGACCGTCCACACGGCCGTGTTCAGCCTCGTACCAGTCCAGCGCGTGCAGGGCCACGTCGATGGAACTGGCGCTGTCGCCGGCCAGTTCGGCGGGCCGCAGCCAGGGCACCAGACCGCCCCAGACTTGGGCGGTTTCGGCGATGGCCGGGTCGTCCGTGGAGACCAGTACGTCACAGAGCACGCCGCTGGCACGGGCGGCATCCAGGGTCCAGGCGATGAGGGGCCGGTCGCCCAGCATGCGAATGTTCTTGCCGGGCAGGCGCTTGGAACCGCCGCGGGCGGTGACCAGCCCCAGCAGCCGGGGCGATTCGGATTGTGGATCGCACGCCATGATGTTCAGTTCTCCACGGGTTGGAGGCTCAACGGTAGAACAGAACCCGCCGGGTGTCGCGGCCGGTAGCGCGGTATTGTTCCTGGAGCCGGGCATAGAGCGCCGGCTGGTGGACCTGGAAGCCCCAGCGGTACATCAAGCGTTCCTTGGAAAAGCCGTTCTTGAAAAACAGCAGTGGATTATCCGGACGGCTGTCTGTGCCGCCGCCCAGGTACAGGCGCGTGGCGCCGGCGGCCTGGCCCAGGGCCGCCGCCGCGTCGATCAGCAGGTTGCCGGCGGCAAGTTGGCGCCCGGCCGCCAAACTGGCGGACAGGTGATATTCGAGGCTGTCGCCGCCCAGCAGAAACAGCCCGGCAGCCAGCCATTCGCCGTCACGAACACAGGCCAGAAGGCGGATACCGGGCAGGCTGGCGAGGCCGGCGAAATAGGCGTCGCCGAACAGGTAGAAGGGCTCGGCGTCGATTTGCCGCATCCCTTCCCGGTAGAACTCGGGAAAGTGTGTGGCAATGGCGGACACCGGTGGTTCCACCACCGTCAGGCCCGCTTTTCCCGCCTTGCGCACAGCGGTGCGGCAACGAACCTGGTAGCCGGCGCGAAAATCGGGTCTGGCCAGGGAGATAAACACGGTGGCCCGATCTTCCCTGACCTGGCCGGGATAGGGTTGCCAGCCTTCGGCCAGGGGATGCAGGCGGACAAATTCCACCAGGATGTCCTGAGCGCGGGCCCAGGTACCATAGGCGGCCCAGGCCCGCGCCAGGAAGTCCGCGGCGTCGTCGTTGCAGACGGGACCGCCGTAGCCGTAAGCCGATTGCAGATCCCAGGCTGCGCTTCCGGGCACCCGGCCACGCAGGCTGCCATGCAGCCAGAAGGAAGCGCCCTCCCGGTAGCCGGCGAAACAGGGTGTCAGCCCGCCCTCCCGCGCGGCATCCGCCACCACATAGTTTGGGGCCAGGGTGGCGATTCGCCGGTCCGGCGGCAGGCTGGCGAACCAGGCTTGCGCCGCCTCCGGTGCCAGGGTCTCGATCACTGGGGCAGCCCGATCTGGGCCCGGGCGAAATCGTCGGGCCGGCCGATGTCCAGCCAGTACTCGTGGATCGGGAACATGGCCACCTTGCGGCCCTGGGCCACCAGGTCCCGCACCAGATCGGGCATGTCCAGACGGCGGGGAGGGCGGGTCAGTTCCACCACTTCCGGAGAGACCACATAGATGCCGGCGTTGACGAAGAAGCGATGCACTGGCTTTTCGACGATGCCGGTGACCCGGGTGTCCTCGCCGGTCACCACGCCGAAGGGAACCTGCATGTCGTATTCCCGAACGCACAGGGTCAGGGCTGCTTCCTGTTTCACATGGAAGTCGTGCAGGGCGTTGAAATCCAGTTGGGTCAGCACGTCGCCGTTCATCATCAGCACCGGCCTGTCGGCCAGTTCAGGCAGCAAGCCCAGGGCGCCGCCGGTACCCAAAGGCGTGTCCTCCTCCACGTAGCGGATGGTGACGCCCCAACGGGAACCGTCGCCGAAATGCCGCTTGATCTGCTCCGCCAGGTAATGCACCGAGATATAGAAGCGGCGGAAGCCGGCGTTGATGAAATTCTCCAGGATGGATTCCAGCATGGGCTTGCCGCCCACCATCAGCATGGGCTTGGGGCAGGCATCGGTGAGGGGGCGCAGGCGGGTGCCGAAGCCGCCGGCCATGAGAAACACCCAGTTGTCCCGCAGCGGGGCGGCAAGCAGATCCCGATAGGTTTCCAAGCCGACCAGTTCCCCCTCGGCGTTGACCAGAGGAACGTGCAGCAGGGAGTGCTGCTCCATCATCTGGCGCAGGGTCTCCCGTGACGCGCCGGCCAGAGCGGTGCGTGGCCGCGGGTTCATGACTGTCGCCACCGGGTCGGAAAGGCTCACCCGCTTCAGAAGGGCGCGCCGCACATCACCGTCGGTGACGATGCCGGACAGTTTTCCGGCAGCATCCACCACCAACACCAAGCGCAGGCCGCCGTTGTCGAGGACGCGCAACGCCTGGTCCAGGGAGTCCTGTGGCGCCACCAGGACGCTATTCCAGGTGGATTCCATGGGCGCTATTCAGTTCGATCCGCGCGCAGCAGTTCGTCCGCTGCGTGGTCGCGCCGGGCCGGGTTGCCCAGATAGTCCCAGAAACGCATGGGCGAGATACCGCCGCCGGGCCGCTTGCAGGTCAGGTTGTCGCTCGACCAGACCTCACCGGCTTGCACCGGTCGAGCCGCCACCAGGCTGCGCCGTGCGATGGTCCGATTGCCCAGTTCCGCCGCCATGGGCCGCTTCAGGCCATCGCCCAGGGCCGACTCCACCTGGCGTATGCCAGTCACCATGGCGGCCAGTTCCCCTGGCTCCAGGGAAGCCAGGTGGTCCGGCCCGGGCAGATTGCGGTCCAGGGTGAAGTGCTTCTCGATGATGCCGGCACCCCTCGCCACGGCGGCGATGGGGATGGCGATGCCCGGCGTATGGTCGGACAGCCCTACTGGCAGGCCGAAGGCCACGGCCAGGGTGTCCAGCACCTTGAGGTTGACCTGATCGTAGGGGGCCGGGTATTCCGTCGTGCAGTGCAGCAGGGAAACCATGTCCTTCAGGATGGCCTGGCCCGCGGCGCTGGCGTAGGCATCCAGGAAGGCGGCCCGACCCGGGCGGGCGGAAAGGCCCAGGTAACCGAAGGACAGGATGGCCAGGGCCGTTTCCACCTCGCCCAGCGTGCTCATGCCGGTGGACAGGATCACCGGCCGGCCGAGCCGGGCGATGTGCAGCAGGAAAGGGGCGTTGGTGATTTCTCCGGATGGAATCTTCAGCAGGGGTACGTCCAGGGACTGGACCAGGAAGTCCGCGCTGCCCGGATCGAAGGGGGTGGAAAGGAACCGGATGCCGCAGTCGTTGCAATGGGCCAGCAGGCGCAGATGGTCGGTGGCGGACAACTCCAGCTTGCGCACCATGTCGAGCTGGCTTTCCGCCTCGCCGGTGCTGGACTTCTGGTATTCCGCCTTGGGCGCCGCCAGGCTGATGACCGCCTCGGACTTGAATGTCTGGAACTTGACCGCATCGGCCCCTGCTTGCCGGGCCGCGTCGATCAGCTTCAGAGCCAGATCCAGTGATCCGTTGTGGTTGACGCCAGCTTCGGCGATGACAAATACGCGCTTCATGATGTTATTCCCCTGAAGAATTCGTTAATGCATTCCAGTATGGCGTCCATATCCCCCGCACCATAGCGCTGGTCGATGGGCAGGCTGAGGATTTCCGCTGCCAGGTGTTGTGCCGCGGCGGAGGCGGACTCTGGCAACGACCAGTGGATCGGGCAATAGATCCCCTTTCCCGCCAGCCAGCTTCGCAGGTCGTCGCGACGACCGCCGGTGATCCGGATGGGATAGGCCAGGGGCACTTCGTCCGGAGCAAGGGTGGCGAACAGGGGAGCTAAACCCATGATGGCATGCGCTGCCACGCCCCGCTCGAGGGCAAACCAGTTGTCGCGCCGCCGGGCCCGAGCTGCGCCGAGATCGCCGCCGCCCAGCAGTCCTTCCGCGATCCAGGAGCAGTGGCGCGGCGGTGAAGAGCCCAGCAAGGCCTCCGCATCCCGTATCCAGCCCAAAAATGTGGCGTCCGACCCTCCCGCGGCACGCAGCAGTTGGGCAGCCAAGCGGCGGCTTACGAATGCCTCGTCGGCGTTCGCCAAGTCCACCGCGGCCAGGGTCTGGCGACTGTAGAGCGCGGCGCCGTCCGGCGTCGGCCACCACTTTCTCAGGCTGATGATGGCGTAGTCGCCGGCCTCGCCGGCACCGGCGCTGTAGGGCGCCTGGACGCAATCTTCCAGTACCAGCCAGCGGCGTTCGGCGTGTCCGGCAAGCCAGGCCAGGGCAGCGCGGTTGACCAGTCCGAAGTAATGCACTATCAGGACCAGATCCCGGTCGCCGGGTGTCGGAAAGTCGGATTTCAGCATGGCGGGTCGGTCGCTGTAGGCCTCTACCGGTATGCCGAGGCGGGCGGCAGCGTCGCCGACGCTGTGGCAAAGGTAATCCGGCGCCCAGAACCGGCCATGATCGCCGCTTTTTTTCTGCCAGTCGGCCAGGGCCAGAGCCAGGGCCGAGCGGCCAGTATCGCAGTGGATGCCCTCCTTGCCGGAGAAAACGGGCCAGACTCCGTCCCCCTCCCGTGGGGCCAAGCCTCCCGGGTGGATTTCCATTTCACCGCCAATGCGCCGCTTAGAAATCATGGAAATGTTTCGCCAGGCGCCGGGGCAGGGGCTCGGTCCTGAGTATCCGGGCGATCTGCCGGGAGGCGTCACAATCGCCGTAGAGGGACTGGGTTTGAGGGAGGCTGGAGCGGAATTCGAGCGTAAGGGCCTGACGCAGCGTGGTTTCGATGGCATCGCGTTGCTCGCCACAGTCGAGAATGGAGGCGGCTCGCAGGCGGCCATCCTGGCGGTTGCCGATGTTGACCGTGGCGACTTTCAGGGCCGGCGCCTCGACGATGCCGCTGGAGGAATTACCCAGCACGGCGTCGGCCAGGCGTACCAGGCTCAGATAGCGTAACTGGCCGAGGGATGTGACGCATAGGCGGGTTCCGGGGCGGGCTGCGGCCCACAGTTCCGCCTGCCTGGCAATGGCGCGACCTCCGGCGTCGGCGTTGGGTTTGGTGAGGATCACCGTGGCTTCAGGAAAGTGGTCCAGGGCCGCCAGAAGTTCGCCGAAGGCCACTTCCGGCGCCAGTTCGCCCAGGGTGGCCGGATGATAGGTGACCATGAACAAGGGGGAACCCAGGTTCAGACCCAGGTCCCCTTCCAGGGCATCCCGGTCCATGAGAGGCAGTTTGCGCACCGAATCCAGGCCAGGGTCGCCCACGTTGAATACCCGCTCGGGCGCCTCGCCCAACTGGATGACTCGTCGACGATAGGGCTCTGCAGCGACGAAATGCCACCAGGCGGACTTGCTGATGGCATGCCGGATCCAGTCGTCCACAGCCCCTTCAGTGACCTCGCCGCCGGAAATGTGGCCCACCAGGATACCCATCATGGAAGCAGTCTGGGCGGCGGCCAGGATCTCATAGCGGTCGCCCAGCAAAACCACGACGTCCGGTGTAAGGCGGCGGAAGGCATCGGCGCAGCCAATCATGCCCAGCCCCAGGGATTTCACCATGCCCACAGGGGTGTCGCTGGCCAACTGGGATTCCACGATTTCATCGATGGCGAAGCCGTCGGCCACTATTTCGTTTACCGTCATGCCGAATTCCGGCGCCAGGTGCATGCCGGTGACCAGGATTTGAAGCTGGAGATCTGGCGCTTCGGCAATTTCCCGCAGCAGCCAGCGCAGCAGACCGTATTCGGCCCGGCTACCGGTGACGACGCAGATTTTCCGGATGCTCATGGCTTCAGCCTTGCCACAGGTATGCCGCTCGGCAGGTTGACCACGTGTTCAGCCAGCCATTCGGCCTGCTCCAGGGGGCCACGCGGACAGTCGGCGAACATGGGCAGGTGGTTCATCAGGCGCCAGATGGGGCGGGTCATGACGCCGGCCGCGTTGGTTTCCCTTAGCAGTGCGTCGCGGCATTCCCGGTCCGGGCAGATCACGGCGTTGAGCCAGTAGTTGGAGCGGCAGCCCTCGGGTTCCTCCACGAACCGGTATTCGCTTCCGGAGAATAGCTGCCGGTAGCGCTCCGCCAGGGCGCGCTTGGCGGCGACGAAGGTTTCCAGTTGCTCCATCTGGGCGCAGCCCAAAGCGGCGTTGAGGTTGGGCAGGCGGTAGTTGTAGCCGATCTCGTCGTGGGCGTATTCGTAGGGGTGCGGGATTTTGGCGGTGGTGGTGAGATGCTTGGCACGGCGGCCCAGGTCGGCATCCTTGAACAGCAGCATGCCGCCACCGCCCGTGGTGATGATCTTGTTGCCGTTGAAGCTCACTGCCCCGACCCGGCCGAAGCAGCCGGTATGGACGCCGCGATAGAGACTGCCCAGGGATTCGGCGGCGTCCTCCACCAGGGCGATGCCCCAGTCGGCGCAAACGCCGGCTAGGCCGGCCAGGTCGGCGGGATGGCCGAAGGTGTGCATGGGCACGCAGGCGCGCAAGGGGCGGCCGTCGCCGCGCAGGACGCAGCCGTCATCGCGGCGCTC